>CATPAW010000096.1 GCA_955652255.1 uncultured Chthoniobacterales bacterium
CAAGTCGCGCGGGTAAGTGATTTTGAAATTAAAATCGTCGTTCGGCACGAGCATGACTTTGGCGCCGATCAGCTCGAGCGCGGAAACTTCGTCTGTAACCGAAAGTTTTCTCTCGGTCACAGCGCGATAAGCTTGCTCGAGAAGTTTCCGTTTGAAAATTTGCGGCGTCTGCATGGCGTAAAGTCGATCTCGATCCACCGCGCCGAAGACGCCAAGATCGACATTGGCGCGTTTGAGCGTGTCTGTGATTGGATCGGCCAGAGCGGCCGCCCCATGGGTGCGCGATTGTTGGAAGACGCGCTCGATTAGTTCCGGTGTGACGAGCGGTCTGGCCGCGTCATGCACCGCCACATACTGTACGTTTTCGCCAAGACGACTCAGACCAGCGCGGACTGAATCCTGCCGGTGTTCGCCGCCGCTCTCGATGGCCCGAACCTTTTTCCAGTTTTGATCGCAGAGCAATTTTTTGATCTCGCCATGTCGATCTTCGCGGGCGATAACGACGATGTCCGAAACAGATTTTGAATTTTCAAAAGCGCCGATGGCATGGGCTATCACCGGTTTGCCCGCGATTATCTCAAATAACTTATCGAAGCCAACGCGCCGGCTGCTGCCCGCGGCAACGATGATCGCTGTCAGCATGGTTGAATTTTAAAACGTTGAAGGGTTGCAGCCTTTTACTCTCAACGCGCAATCCTCAACTGCCCAACTGCTTTTGCACTTCCTGGCTTAACGTCTTGCCATCGGCGCGGCCCGCAACTTTCTCCCGCAACGCCTTCATCACCGCGCTCATTTGCGCTTTGGAAGTCGCGCCAACTTCGGCAATCGTATCGCGCACAACTTTGCAGAGTTCATCGGCGCTCATTCCTTTTGGCAAATATCCCTGTAAGATCGACAATTCCTCTTTTTCCTTAACCGCGAGTTCCGCGCGTCCGCCTTTCTCGAAACTTTCTATCGAATCCTGCCGCTGTTTCGCTTGCTTGCGGACGACTTGCGCGGCTTCCGCGTCGTTCAGCTCGGCCTCCGCGCCCGACTTTTCAATCGCCGCATATTCCAACGCGGATTTAAGCATGCGTAGGACACCGAGCTTCGTGGCGTCCTTGGCGCGCATCGCGTCCTTTAGGTCTGTATCTACACGCTCTGCCAGTGCCATTCGCTCAGGCTACGGTGTCCAAATGCGATTGTCGAGGTAGGGACAGCGCGCTGTGCTGTCCGCGGACGCCGCAGCGCGGCGTCCCTACCCATCAATGCGCTCCGCACATTTGCGCACCGATTCCGCGTCGCTCACCGAAACCACATCGGCATCTTTGCATGTGCGCTTGAGCAAACCGGCGAGCACGCCGCCCGGTCCAATCTCAATGAACAGATCGCAGCCAAGATCGACCAGTCGCTCCATGCAATCGACCCAGCGCACTGTGTCCGTGACTTGATCTTGCAACGTGCGACGAATCTCAATCGGGGTTGTCGCTTCCGCGCCGGTCACATTGCTAATCACAGGAAAACGCGGCGGCTGTACCGGGACATGGAGAAGCGCCACGCCTAGTTTTTGGTAGGCACTTTCCATCAGTCGCGAATGATACGCGCCCGCGACGTTCAGCAACGTTGCGCGACGAATCCCACGCTCTTTCGCCAGACCAACGGCGATTTCCACTTTGGCTTTCTCTCCTGAAATCACGATCTGTCCGGGCGCGTTGATGTTGGCAACATCGACATCCGCATCTGCGGCCAGCGCGCGCACTGCGTTTTCGTCTGCGCCGATCATCGCCGCCATCGCGCCCGAAGTCGCCACACAGGCTTCGTCCATCAGTTCGCCGCGCCTCTGCACCAGTTTTAGTCCGTTTGTGAAATCAAACGTGCCCGCCGCGGAGTGCGCAGTCATTTCCCCTAACGAGAGGCCCGCAGCGCCGCCAATCGGAAAATTGCCGGCCAGTTCACGCAACACCGCCAGACACGCGAGCCCATGAACATACAGCGCCGGCTGACAATTCGATGTCTTGGTCAATTCTTCGATCGGGCCATTCCACGCAATTTCGCTCAGCCTTCGACCGAGAATCTGATCGGCTTGCCGAAACAAATCCGCCGCCACGGGAAATCTTTGCGCAAGATCGCGCCCCATCCCAACGACTTGCGCACCTTGCCCGGCAAAAAGCAGCGCGATTTTTTTCATGGCCGTTGTAGTTAACGCGCTTCGTTGCGCGCCGCGAGTGGATTCTGGGTAGCGCACGCGTCTCGCGTGCTGGCCGTCGGCGTCCTCGCCGTCGGGGGCTTTGAGGAGTAGCGAACGGTTACGAAACCTTCGTTTTGGCGGGACGCCAAAAACCAGCACGCGAGACGCGTGCGTTACCCAATTTGCACTTGCACAGTGTAATTGACTCGCGAGCGTAATTCCACTTCTCGATCTTATGCCTTTCACCACGCGCGAGATTGAATCGCCTGATCCGGTGACGCGAGTTGTCGCCGCGGACGCAAAGTTGCGTCACGCGGACGACGATATTGGCGAGAAGATGGTGCTGAACATGGGGCCGTCGCATCCGGCGACGCACGGCGTTTTGCGACTCGTGCTCGAGCTCGACGGCGAGATCATTACCAAAGCAACGCCGGACATCGGTTTCCTCCATCGCGGTGATGAAAAAATCGCCGAGAACATGCAGTACAACCAATTCGTTCCGTACACTGACCGGCTCGATTATCTCGCGCCGCTCTCGAACAACGTCGCTTACGCGCTCGCGGTGGAGAAATTAATGGGCTGGGAGATTCCGCCGCGCGGCCAGGCGATTCGCACCATTTGCTGCGAGACGTCACGCATCTCGTCGCATTTGCTCGGACTCGGCGCGATGGCGCTCGATCTTGGCGCGATGACCGCCTTTCTTTACACATTCACCGAGCGCGAGAAGCTTTACGACCTCTTTGAACTACTGACCGGCGCGCGCTTCACCACGTCCTACACGCGGGTCGGCGGGCAGATCCGCGATTTGCCCGAAAATTTCATTTCGCGGCTCGAGAAATTTCTCGACGGTTTCATTCCGCAACTCGATGAGATCGACAAGCTGCTCACGCGCAATCGAATTTTTGTGGATCGAACGCGCGACATCGGCGTCATTCCGAAAGATCGCGCGATTGCCTACGCGTTATCCGGCCCGAATCTGCGCGGGAGCGGCATCGAGCATGATTTGCGACGCAAAAACCCATACCTCGACTACGACAATTACGATTTCGACGTCGTCATCGGCAGCGCCGGCGATTGCTACGATCGTTATCTCGTCCGCATCGAAGAGATGCGACAGAGCGTGCGCATTTTGCGCCAGGTGATCGACAAATTGCCGAGCGGCCCGATTAATGTCGTCGATTGGAAAAACATGACGCCGCCGAAATCGCGCGTCATGACCAAAATGGAAGAACTGATTCATCATTTCATCGTCGTGACGGAAGGACTCGACGCACCGCCGGGCGAAGTTTATTTCGCAGCGGAAAATCCAAAGGGCGAGCTTGGTTTCTACATCAACAGCAAAGGCGGTGGCGTACCGCACCGGCTGAAAATCCGCGCGCCGTCGTTTGTCAATCTTAGCATTCTGCCAGAGCTTTTGCCGGGTTGCATGGTGAGCGACGTGCCGGCTGTGCTCGGCAGTCTGGACTTTGTCATGGGCGAATGCGACAGATGAACATGTCGATCTTGCAATCAATGACCCGGCTCGCGAGAAAGCTCGGGCTCGTGCTTGTGCTCGTAATCGCCATTTCTTGTGTCGGCAAACGCATCACAAAAGCGAATGTAGAAGAAGTGGCGGAAGGAATGTCGAAGAAACAGGTGGAATCGATTCTTGGCCCGCCCACGGACATCGATAACAAAGATTTCGTCATCATGAAAAAGACGACTTACGTTTACCGTCAGGGCCAGGACACGGTGACGATCGTGTTTAAAGACGATAAGGTCACGGACAAGCAGAGCACATTGTCCGACTGATTTCCTTTTCCGTGGACTCGACGAGCACACGCGTTCCCGCCGAGTTGGAGCGGAAAATGGATGAGGCGATCGGGCGTTACCCGCCGGAGCACAAACGCAGCGCTGCGCTGCCCCTGCTGCACTTTTGGCAGGAGCATTTTGGATTCATCAGCGATGAAGGCGTGAAGTGGATCGCGGCCAAGCTCGACTTGCAGCCGATCAATGTTCTCGAGCTGGCCACCTTTTATCCGATGTTTCGCCAGCAGAGCGCCGGCAAAACGCACATCCGCGTTTGTCGCACGCTCAGTTGCGCGATGGCAGGAAGTTATCGCCTGATGGAAAATTTGCGCGAAGCAATCGGGTTCGAACCAAAGATCGATAATCACGGAACGCACAATCCGATTTCCGTGAGCCCGGACGGCAATTGCAGCATCGAGTTTGTCGAATGCCTGGCCAGTTGCGGCACAGCGCCGGTTTGCATGATCGGCGAAACATTGCACGAGAATGTCGATCCAAATTCGGTTGTCGATCTTATCTCAAATCCGAAATCCGAAATCCGAAATCCGCAATCTCCCCATCCGCTCGAGCATCGCTTGATTTTCAAAAACATCGGCCGCGCCGGTTGGAAGATCGACATCGATACCTACATCGATAATGGCGGCTACGAGCAACTAAAAAAAGCCGTGACGATGTCGCGTGTCGACATTGTGAACGAACTAAAAACATCTGGCTTGCGCGGTCGCGGCGGCGCCGGATTTCCGTGCGGCGTGAAGTGGAGCTTCATCAAGCCGGATGAGAAAAAGCCCATCTATTTGATCTGCAACGCCGACGAATCGGAGCCGGGCACGTTCAAAGACCGTTACATCATTCACGAAGATCCACATCAACTGCTCGAAGGAATCCTGATTTCCTGCCTCGCCCTCAACGCGCGGACGGCGTACATATATATAAGAGGCGAGTTTCCGGAAGGGGCGAAAATCCTGGAGCGCGCAATCGAGGAAGCGCGCAAGCACAATTTCCTGGGCAAAAACGCCCTCGGGTCAGGGTTCGATGTCGAAGTTTACATTCATCGCGGGGCCGGCGCCTACATCTGCGGCGAGGAAACCGGCCTAATCGAATCGCTCGAAGGCAAACGTGCTTATCCGCGGATCAAGCCCCCCTATTTCCCGGCGGTGCTTGGGCTCTACATGTGCCCGACGATCGTGAACAACGTCGAGACACTGTGCCACGTGAAGCACATCATCGCGATGGGCGGCGCGAAATACGCGCAGCTCGGCCGTCCGAACAATACTGGCACCCGCATCGTTTGCGTGAGCGGCGACGTGCAGCATCCCGGTTATTTCGAAATTGAAGTCGGTGCGGTGACGATGGGGCAATTGATTTACGAGATGGCGGGCGGATTAAAGCCGGGGCGCATGCTCAAAGCAGTGATTCCGGGCGGGAGCTCGGCGAAAGTGTTGCGCGCAGACGAGCGATTCAAAATAAAAGATCGGCAATCTGATGGATCGACAATCGAACGCGAGATGTCGATCGACGAAATTCCGATGGATTTCGATTCGCTCACCGCCGCCGGTTCGATGGCCGGATCGGGCGGCGTGATCGTTCTGGACGATTCGCGCGACATGGTTTGGACGCTCAACAATATCAACGAGTTTTATGCGCACGAGAGCTGCGGTCAGTGCACGCCGTGCCGGGAAGGCGCACTATGGATGAAGAAAATCACGGAGCGGATGTTGAACGGCGGCGGCGTAGTGGAAGATCCGCGCACGTTGAAAACGATCGGCGACAACATCGCCGGTCGAACCATCTGCGCTTTTGGGGAAGCGTGCGCCTGGCCAACCCAAAGTTTTGTCGAGAAATTTCCAGATGAATTTGCATCACGCGCCGCGAAGCCAGTGCCACCACCGCTCCCGCCAGAATACATTTCGGAAGAGTTGACCGAGCGGGAGACAATTCCAACCACTGCTCTCGCTCATGACCCGGGCTGGGAAAAAGCTGGTTCGGCCGGAACGATTTAACGCAAGATCGACATGTCGAACCAAACAGCCAACGCGCCGCAAATGTTCAACGTCCAAGTCGACGGCGTGTGGCATCAGTTTCCCAAAGGCACGCGCGTGATCGAGGCGTGTGAGCAGGCCGGCAGTTATGTGCCGCGATATTGCTATCACAAAAAGCTCAGCTCGCCCGGCAATTGCCGGATGTGTTTGATCGAGATGGGCCTGCCAAAGCTTGGGCCTGATCGCAAGCCGGAGCTCGGCGCCGACGGCAAACCGGTCATCAATTGGATGCCACGACCACAAATTTCCTGCGCGCAAGACGTAGCCGAAGGGATGGGCGTGCGTACGAACTCACCCCTTGTGAAAGAATGTCAGCGCGGCGTGATGGAATTCCTGCTCATCAACCATCCGCTCGATTGTCCCATTTGCGATCAAGCCGGCGAATGCCGATTGCAGGAATTCAGCGTCGAGTACGGCACGAGCGAGTCGCGTTTTCTGGAAAACAAGGTGAAGAAACCGAAAAACGTCGAGCTCGGGCCGCGCGTCACGCTCGACGACGAGCGTTGCATTCTCTGCTCGCGCTGCATTCGGTTCTGCCAGGAAATCGCAAAGGATGATGTGCTTGGCTTTCTCGATCGCGGCAGTCATACCGTGCTCACCGCGCATCCGGGCAAGCGGCTCGAAAACAATTACTCGCTCAACACGGTGGACATTTGTCCAGTCGGCGCGCTGACTTCATCCGATTTCCGATTCAAGATGCGCGTGTGGTTTTTGAAGGAAACGAAAAGCATTTGCACCAGTTGCGCGACCGGTTGCAACACGGTCATTGGTACGCGCGAAGACATTATCTACCGACAGACACCGCGCGAAAACGACGCAGTCAACTCCTGCTGGATGTGCGACTATGGCCGGCTCAACTTCGATTATCTGCAATCCGAAAGACGATTGCTCGAACCGCGCATTTTTCTCGGCGACAAGTTTGCCGCAGTGGACTGGCCGACCGCGATTGCACATGCCGCGTTGCAATTGAAACAGTTTTCCGGTTGGGAAATCGCCGTCGTCGCCTCGGGGCGAATGACGAACGAAGAGTTGTGGCTGACGGCGCAACTTGCCCGTGCTCTCGATGTTCAGTTGATCGACATTGTGGCGCGCACCGGCCCCGGCGACGACATCCTCTTGAGCACAGATCGCAATCCAAACACAAACGGCGCGCGATTGCTCGGGGTCACGTCGGAACCGGGAGCGAAATTGCCGGTTATCGCCGAAGCGGTGAAATCCGGCCACGTGAAAGCACTAGTTGCCCTCGGCGAAAATCCAATCGATTTCGCAATTTCTGTCGAACAGCTCTCGGATCTTCCTGCGTTCATTGTAATGGATATTTTGGCGAACACGGCGACGGAGCATGCCACGGTCGTGCTGCCATCGCTTGGCTTCGCGGAAAAGCGCGGTTCGATGATCAATGGCAAAGGCCGCTTACAGCGGCTTAACCGCGCGGTGCGCGGGCCGGGAAACGCGCGCGACGACTGGGAAATTCTGCGCGACCTGCTCCAAGCGCTCACCGGCAGCAATGGAATTTATTCGATCGACGATGTTTTCCGGCAAATGAGTGAAGCCGTTCCGCAATTCGCCGGATTAAGTTTGAGTAAAATCGGCGACCTTGGCGTGCAAGTTATGCAAGCGCGCGAGTCCCCTCCTCCGCCCGTTGATGAGGCCAGCGACATCGAGAAGGGGGAAGCGAAAAAACCTCCGGGCCGTTCGCGCTAAAAGATCGACATGGATTACTTTCTCATTACTACTTCGCTGCTCAAAATCGTCGGGATGCTTTTTATCGTGATCCTGCCAATGGTTTCCTACAGCGTTTACGCGGAGCGGCGAGTGAGCGCATTCATGCAGGACCGGCTTGGTCCGAATCGCGTCGGACCGGCAGGTCTCTTCCAACCGATCGCCGATATTTTCAAACTGCTGCTGAAAGAAGACTTCAGTCCGCGCCACGTAAACACTTTTTACTACTGGCTCGCACCGTGCCTGGCGCTCGTACCGGCGATCATCACCATCGCGGTCGTTCCCTTCGGCAGCACCTTGCTCGGCGTGCCGATGGTGATCGCGGACATCAATGTCGGGATACTCTATGTCTTCGCCATCGCCTCGTTAGGCGTGTACGGCATTGTTCTGGCCGGCTGGGCCTCAAATTCCAAATATCCCTTTCTTGGCGGCGTGCGCTCCAGTTCGCAGATGATTTCCTACGAACTTTCCCTCGGACTCGCGGTCATTCCGGTTTTTCTGCTCGTCGGAAATTTGCGCCTAACGAGTGTCGTTCGCTATCAAATCGAACACGGCTGGATGATCGCGCCCTTCATCGGCGATTGGATGAACCTCGGGAAATGGCTGCTCGCGATTCCGATGATCATCTCGTTTGTCGTTTTTACGATAGCGGTTTTCGCCGAGACCAACCGACTGCCATTCGATTTGCCGGAAGCTGAGCAGGAACTGGCCGGCGGTTATCACACTGAATATTCGTCGATGAAATTTGCGCTCTTTTTTCTTGGCGAATACGCGGCAATGATCAGTGGCTCGGAGGTCATCGTAACATTGTTTCTTGGCGGCTGGCATTTTCCCGGAATTCCTGACGGCTCGCACGGATGGATCTTCGGCGTGATTAACATCGCGGTCTTTTTTGCGAAAGTCGCCGCGCTAATTTTCGTCTTCATGTGGGTGCGCTGGACGCTGCCGCGTTTCCGCTACGATCAACTCATGCGGCTAGGTTGGCTGTTCTTTTTTGAAATTGCGCTCGTCAATATTTTCCTCGTCGCCATCATCGTTGCGTACTTCCGTTTTTAAATGGCCATCACCGTAGCACGTCCAAAGCTCAACTGGCGCGAGCGAATGTATCTGCCAGCTATCGCCGCCGGCATGGCGATCACGATCAAGCATTTTAAGAACATGATTCTCGGCCGGACGAAAGTAACGATGCAGTATCCCGAAGAAAAATGGGACAGCAGCATGCCGGAGCATTACCGCGGCGCGCCCGCGCTCGTGCGCGATACCGATGGGCGGGTGCGCTGTGTCGCCTGTCAGCTCTGTGAATTCATTTGTCCGCCCCGCGCGATCAAAATCGTGGCCGGCGAAATTCCATCGACCGATCGCTTCGCCAAAGTCGAGAAATATCCCGAGGAATTCGATATCGACATGGTCCGCTGCATTTTCTGCGGCATGTGTGAGGAGGTTTGTCCCGAGCAGGCAATTTTTCTGCGCAAAGATTACGCCATCACCGGGTTCACGCGCGACCAGATGGTACATCACAAAGAGAAGCTGCTCGAGATCGGCGGTGTCATGCACGGGGTCGTCCTCAAATGGAACGAGAAAAAATGAGGTTGTCATCCCGAGCGGAGCGAGGGATCTCACGCAGACGGAAAGGATCACGCTTCCATCACTCGATCTTCTAGGCTTCGAATGAGAGATCCTTCACTTCGTTCAGGATGACCCCGTAAAAATGCCCGCGTATCTCTTCTGGATTTTCGCGTTGCTCATGCTCGTTTTCGGCGCGGCGGTCGTGATCAATCGCAACCCCATCGCCAGCGCGCTCAATCTCGTCGTTTCATTTCTCAGTCTAGCGGCGCTCTTCATGTCGCTCGACGCCTTCTTCGTCGGAATCATTCAAGTGCTGGTCTACGCCGGCGCGATCATGGTGCTTTTCCTTTTCATCATCATGCTGCTCGATCTGCGCGTGGAGAAATTGCGCAAGATCAACTGGGTGGCCTCAGCGGGCGGAATCGCCGTCGCGCTCGCTCTGCTCACCCAGATTTTTTATGTCATCGGCAACCTCAAAGCCGCTCGGCAAACTTTCCCACCGCTCGCAAGATCGACAATTGACGACGTTCGCAATGTCGGTTTGGCGCTCTTCGGAAATTACAATTTGCCGTTTCAAATCATCGGCATTCTTGTCCTCGTGGCGACGATCGGCGTCGTCCTTCTGAGCAAACGCGAGGTTCGATAACATGGTGACGCTCGGCGATTATCTCATCGTAAGCGGCGTCTTGTTCGCGATCGGTTTTGCCGGCGTAATGTTGCGGCGCAATCTCATTATCATTTTCATGTCGCTCGAGTTGATGTTGAACGCCGCGAACTTATCGCTGGTCGCTTTCTCGAGATTTCACGTCCAACCGAATGGTCTGCCCAATTACAACGCGCAAGTCTTCGTCTTTTTCATCATCACGGTCGCCGCGGCCGAAGTCGCGGTTGGGCTTGCCATCATCGTCGCCCTGTTCCGCGCCCGTCAGACAACGAACGTTGAAGACATCGCCAGTTTGAAATTTTAAACCCGCGAATCACGCGAATGGACGCGAATAAGGATGACAGAAATTATCTATAAAAAAGAGAGCTACGCGATCATCGGCGCTTGTTTCGAAGTGTACAACGCCAAAGGCTGCGACTTCCTCGAGCCGGTCTACCACGAGTGCCTCACTATTGAATTTGAATACCAACACATCCCGGCGATTTCAAAGCCGTCGCTGACGCTCAACCATCGTGACCGAACACTACTGCAGAGATACCAGCCGGATTTCGTTTGCTTCGAGAAAATCATCCTCGAACTGAAAACGGTGTCGACGCTACTGGACGAGCACCGCGCACAGTTGCTAAATTATCTGCACGCGAGCGGGTTTGAGCTCGGTCTGCTCGTAAATTTCGCCCACTACCCGAAGCTCCAGTACGAGCGCGTTGCCAAGACTCAGCGCGCGAACATAAAAAGGGATCTTTCCGATGTCTCATTCTGATTATTCGCGTCCATTCGCGTCATTCGCGGGCTAAACAAATGAACTCGAGTCTGCCATGGCTTGTTTTGCTGGCACCGCTGCTCAGCGCCGCACTGATCACCGTTTTCACGCGGCGCTCGAAAAAGTTGAGCGGCTTTTTGTCCTGCGCAGCGGTGCTCGCGAGCTTTACCGGCGCTTGCGTGATTTTCGCGCGCAGAGATGCGTCGGCAGTCGCCCTAAATTGGATCGACTTTTCGGGAATCTTCACCGTGCCATTCGGCTTCGTCCTCGACAACCTGAGTCGAATGATGCTCGTCCTGGTGTCCGGAATCGGCGCGTTGATTCACATCTACTCGTTAGGCTACATGCGGGATGATGAAGGCAAGTCCCGCTATTTCGCCGCGCTCTCGCTTTTCATGTTCGCCATGTTTGGAATTGTCCTCGCCAACAACTTCGTGATGCTGTTCATCTTCTGGGAGCTGGTTGGCTTTACCTCCTATGTCCTGATCGGCCATTGGTTCGAACGCGATGCTGCGGCCGACGCGGCGAACAAGGCATTCATCACCAATCGCATCGGCGATTTTGGTTTTATGCTCGGCATTCTCATGGTCTGGATGTCGACGGGATCCATCGTTTTTGCCGACATTACCCCGCGATTGTCAATCTTAGCGAGTCATCCGGCGTTTCTGACAATCACCGCCCTTTTGATTTTTTGCGGCGCGGTGGGGAAATCGGCGCAGTTCCCGCTGCACGTTTGGCTGCCGGATGCAATGGAAGGTCCGACGCCGATCTCCGCGTTGATTCACGCTGCAACGATGGTCGCAGCCGGAGTTTACATGTTGGTCCGCGTCGGATTCATCATTCAAGCGTCGCACACCGCACTCCTGGTCATTGCCTGGATCGGCACGATCACCGCGCTCATGTCAGCATTAGTCGCGACCCAGCAAAACGACATCAAACGCATCCTCGCTTATTCCACGCTTTCGCAACTTGGCTACATGGTCATGGCAATCGGACTGTCATCGAACAACGCGGCGATCTATCACCTGTTCACGCATGCGTTTTTCAAAGCGCTCCTCTTTCTCGCGGCCGGCTCCGTCATCGTCGCGCTTCACCACGAACAGGACATTTGGGAAATGGGCGGTCTGAGCCGCAATCTTTCCATCACATTTGTCACGTTTCTGATCGGCGCCCTCGCGCTCATGGGCTGTCCGCCGTTCAGCGGATTTTTTAGCAAGGATGCGATTCTGGCGCTCGCCTACGAACACAACATGTCGATCTTTGTTGTGGCTCTGGGCACCGCGTTACTGACCGCGTTCTATATTACGCGCCTGCTAGTGGTTGTTTTTCTTGGCCATCCGCGCAGTCATGCCGCCCGCATAAGTAGAGAATCGCCTTTTGTGATGCTCGGGCCATTAATCGTGCTGGCGCTGTTCGTTATCGTTGGCGGATCTGCTTCTTTCACCCGGCGGTTCGTTGTGATTCCCCAGGAAATGGGTTTTTTCGAGAGCGTTCCTCTGTTGGCAATGAGTGCGTTGGTTCTCGGGGCCGGTCTCGCCATCGCGTCTTACAAGGGCCATGGGAGCGAAACGTTCGATCTCGATCTTTTGCGGCGGCGTTTTTACTTCGACGAGTTTTATCGGTGGTTGATCGATTGGACACAGGAACTTCTCGCGCGCATCTCGGCTTTCTTTGATCGATGGATCATTGACGCCGGCGCGGTGCGCGGGGCGAGTGGCGGAACATGGGGAATCGGCTCGCTGCTGCGCTTGCTTCAGGTGGGAAATCTGCAGGCTTATTCATTCCTCTTTGGTCTGGGTATCGTCGCCCTCATCTATTTCGCCGTTTTCCGGTGATGCTTCCGTTTATCATTTTCTGCCCGATCATTGCCGCCATTTTAATTATGGCCGGCGTACCCGCGCGCAAGACGGCGTTGGTCGCATCGATCTTGACGCTTGTCATGACGTTGCTCGCCTTCACTTTGTTTGAAGGAGGCCAGCGCGGTTTTCAGGATGTTACTTCGCTCACAATTTCCGCGGACTGGGGACTCAATTTCGCGGTCGGTCTCGATGGTTTGAGCCTGGTCATGATTTTGCTCGCCACGATCGTTACAGCGGCGGCCGTTTGGTTCGCCGGCAAGATCGACAAGTATGAAAACGCGTTTTACGCCTGTCTTCTCCTCATCTCCGGCGGCGCGATCGGCGCATTTGCTTCGCTCGATTTATTTTTCTTTTACGCGTTTCACGAGCTCGCGCTCATTCCGACTTTTCTGTTGATCGGAATCTGGGGCAGCGGGAACCGAAGCGCGGCCGCATGGAAGATCACGATCTATCTCGCGCTCGGAAGTTTCATTCTCCTCATCGGTTTGATCTTGCTTTACCAAAGTGTCCCAGTCGCGTCGCGCAGCTTTGACATTCGCGCGCTGCAGGCAGCGGCAGCGACGGGACAAATCGGCGCCGAGGCGCAACGCCATGTTTATTTGCTCCTGCTTATCGGCTTCGGAATTCTTGTCTCACTCTTCCCGTTTCACACGTGGGCACCGGAAGCGTATGCGTCCGCGCCCGCGCCGGCGGCAATGCTCCATGCGGGAGTGTTAAAAAAATTTGGACTTTATGGCCTGCTGCGTTTGGCTGTGCCGCTGCTTCCGGAGGGTGCGCGTTACTGGACCGGTCTGCTCGTGGTGTTGTTGCTCGGCAACATCATTTATATCGGGCTGGTCACAATCGCGCAGAAGCGGCTCGATTGGATGCTTGGCTACTCGAGCGTCATGCACATGGGCTACATTTTTCTCGGGATTGCCAGCGCAAATATTCTCGGGACGAGCGGCGCAGCCATCTTGATGTTTGCTCATGGCCTTTCGATCGCGCTGCTTTTTGCGATTGCCGGTGAAGTGCGCAAGCGCACCGATACCTTGCTCTTCGACGATCTCGGCGGCCTCGGCAAAGTAATGCCCTTCGCCGGACTCGCCTTCGGCCTCGGCGCCTTTGCCGCGATTGGTCTTCCCGGCTTCGTCAATTTCGCCGGCGAAGTGATGATTTTCTTTGGCGCGTTCCAAAACGGCTGGGAAATCGAACGTTTCCACATTTTTCAGGTCGCCACCGGGCTTGGGCTTTGGGGTGTGGTGATCTCGGCCGTTTACATGTTGCGGGCGTATCGCAAAGTCTTTATGGGAACACTCGGGGCGCGCTGCAATAATCTTGTCGATCTTGACCGCAGCTTGCGCCTGCCCGTCACGCTGCTGGTGGCTGCGCTTCTTTGGTTCGGATTTTTCCCGCAATCATTCGTGCGAATCGTCGCGCCAGCGTTCCAGACTTACTTCAGCGACAATCGACCACCATGATTCCGGCGCGCAATCTCGAGATCGCCGTGCTCGTTCTGGGCATGTTGGTTCTGTTGTTCGAAGCCTTTGTTGAGCGCATCGACAAGCGAACTCTGGCCTTCGCTGCAATCGGCGCGCTCACCGCCGTGTTGATCGGCACCTGGTTTCTCGAACCAGGTCCTGCACTTGAGTCGGCGACCGGGTTTTGGAGTTTTTATACGGCCGACCCATTGTCGATCTTTTTCAAACGTTTCGCGCTCCTCACCACCATCGTGGTCCTCGTTATGATGATAGATTACGCGCCCGTCCTGCGCAGTTCCGCTGGCGCGACGACTCAATCAGGTCTCGGAGAATTTTTCGCTCTGCCCATTTTTACCTGCGCCGGGCTTATGTACATCGTTTCGGCGATCGATTTCGTGATGATTTTCGTTTCGATCGAGCTCGTCACCATTTCGTTTTACGTGCTGGTCAGTTTTACGCGACGCAATCCAACAACACTTGAAGCAGGTGTGAAATATCTGGTGCTGAGCGCCCTCTCCACCGCTTTTCTTGTATACGGAATCACCTGGATTTTCGGAGTAACTGGCGAAACAAATTTGCAGCGCATCACGACGGCATTCGCAAATCCTGAGATCGAGCTTGGCGGGGCCCTTTTTGGTGCGGTGCTCGTTCTGGTTGGTCTCGGCTTCAAGATTGCGGCCGTGCCGTTTCAAATCTGGGTGCCGGATGTCTATCAAGGCGCACCGACGCCGGTGACCGCGTATCTTTCGGTTGGATCGAAGGCCGCCGGCTTTGTCGTGCTCGTGCGCGTGCTGCGCCCGTTCATGATGCTGCCGCAAATGGAACGTTTGCTTGTGCTGATCGCGCTGCTCACCGTGATCTACGGCAATCTCGCCGCGCTGCCGCAAAGCAACCTAAAGCGGTTGCTCGCCTATTCGAGCATCGCACACGCCGGTTATCTGCTCATCGGTGTCGCGTGTCTGGCGGGATCGGCCGTGACTTTTTATCTCGTTGCCTATTTGCTTATGACTCTGCTCAGTTTCGCGGTTTTAATCGTCGTCGCTCAGCGCACCGGCGAACAGATTTCCGATTTCGATGGCCTGGCGAAGCGCTCCCCTTTTCTCGCCTTCGCCATGTTGATCGCGATGGTTTCGCTCGCGGGCGTCCCGTTTACGGCGGGGTTTTTCGGCAAATTTTTTATTTTTTACGCTGCAATCGCGCAGCGCCAAACAGTGCTCGTCGTCGCCGGCGTGGTCACAGTGGCCTGTGGGTTTTATTATTATCTAAAGGTTGTCCGCGCGATGTATTGGCAGGTACCGACAAGCGAAGAGAAAATTCCGGTAAACGCTTTGTCTCGCGCAACCATGTCGGCCTTGATCGTCGCGACTATTTGGCTCGGGATTTATCCGTGGCCGATTTTAGAAGCCTTAAAACGTTAAAGAGTTACAAAGGAGTTCTGCATTCTAACTTTGTAGCTTTCTTAACGATGTAACCAATTCTCAGTCACTTAGCTCGACGTTCCAATAGGCAAGATCGACAAAGTGGCGCCAGCTTTCGTGTTGGGGTGAGGAAAAGGTAACGTGCACAAACGGACGCCACTTCGGCCGCTTTGGTTTGCGGATGAGACTCATCTGCGCCTCTCGCGGAAGCCGATTACCCTTGCGCGTGTTACAGCCAATGCAGGAGCAAACCACATTCTCCCACGTTGTCGTCCCGCCGCGATCGCGCGGCACGACGTGATCCAGATTCAAATCATTCCGATCGAAGGCGTGTCCGCAATACTGGCAAGTGTTTTTGTCGCGCTCGAAAACGTTGTGCCGGGTAAACTTCACTTCCTTTTTCGGCAGCCGATCGAAAAAGAGCAGTACAATCACCCGCGGCACGCGAATCCTCCACGAAATTGTCGTGACCATTTCGTGATCGGGCGCGGCGGCGGAGAAATCGCGCCAACTCTCGAAATCGTGGGTCAGGAAATTGTTTGCGTCATCCGATGAGACGACATGAGCATGACCAGCGTAGACCAGCGCGAAGGCACGCCGCGCCGTGCAAATGTTGACCGCCTGCCAAAGACGATTCAACACCAAAACCTGATTGTTTAGCAACGAGTGCATTTCGCGGTCGATTGTCGATCTTAAGGTCCTATTAGAGAGTTGTTTTGCAAAGGTGCGCGACCTTATCACTCGGTTTTTTTATTGTCAACGCACGCGGAACAATCTCTCGCCACCTCACCGCCGCGGCGCGCGACCCGCGATACGTTTGACAAAATTGCCCGGCTGCCGTTGCTCATCATCTGGCACGGCACCGGCAGCGTCACCGAGGTGTTCCTCTTCCGCTGGAAGAAATTGCTTGAAGCGATTTTTGTCGATCGCCTTCATGAAGGCTTCATGAGGCGAGACGATCCCCTTTTCCAGCAGCGCCCAGATCGCGTCGTCCATGAATTGCATCCCCTGCGCCCTTCCGGAAACGATAACGTCCTGAAGCTTTTGCGACGCGCCTTCACGAATGATGGCCGCAACGGCGGCGTTTGCGATCAGGATCTCATTCACCGCGATCCGGCCAGGGCGATCCGCTCTTTTCAAAAGCAACTGGGCGAGCACGCCGCGCAACGAATTCGCCAGCATCGCCCGCGCCTGCGCTTGGCGTTCGGCCGGAAACACATCCACCATTCGATCGACGGTCTTTCGCGCGTTGTTTGTATGCAATGTGCCGAACACGAGTAGACCAGTCTCAGCTGCAGTGAGCGCGAGCGAAATGGTTTCGAGGTCGCGCATCTCGCCTACAAGCACAGCATCAACGTCTTCGCGCAGTGCCGCCTTTAGCGCGTCGGGAAATGTCCTTGAATCACCTGGCACCTCCCGCTGCGTGATAATACTGCGTTTGTGTTCGTGAACGAATTCGATCGGTTCTTCGATCGTTACGATATGCTTCGAAAAATTCTCATTGATATAATCGAGCAGGCCAGCCTGCGTCGTGGTTTTGCCCGAACCGGTTGGGCCGGTGACCAGGACAAGACCGCCGCGCAAATGGCCAAATTGCTTGACCACGACCGGAATGCCCAGTTCCTCGAGCGTGGAAATTTTCGTCGGAATCAGGCGAAAAACGGCGCCATAGCCATTGGTTTGCTTGAAATAATTAGAACGAAATCGAGACGCCGTATCCATCTCGTAAGCGAAATCGAGATCGCCGCGCTCCTCGAAAATTTCCCACTTCTGCGGTCCGCAAACTTCGCTCAACATCGCCGCCGCTTCATCGCGGGACACGGGCTCGCCGCGGATCGGCATGATGTCGCCGTGTTTCCGAATCTTGGGCGGTTGTCCTTCGCCGATGTGCAGATCGGAGGCCTCTTGCTTCACCACCACATTCAAAAACTGATCGAGGTATGCCATTACGTCAGCGTTTCGGATTTCATCATTCGTGCTTTGTCAATTTGCGCGCAGTCCGACGCGCGTTCGCATTTCCCTTTTTTGGTCTGCGCGCGCGTACGCTTCCTCCGCACTGATCAGCCCGCGATCATAAAGATCGACAAGCGTGTCGTCCATCAACTGCATGCCTTGTTTTTTGCCGGTCTGAATGATGCCTGGTAGCATGTATGTTTTTGCTTCTCGAATGACGTTCGCCACCGCCGGCGTATTGGTCAGAGTTTCCAGCGCCAGCACGCGACCCGTCCCATCTTTTCTCGGGATAAGTTGGTGACTGATGACGCCGCGCAAGGATTCGCTTACCATGACTCGCACTTGTTCCTGTTGATCCGGCGGGAATACGTCGAGCAAGCGATCAAGCGTGCGCGAGGCGTTTCCGGTGTGCAGGGTTGCCAGAACCAAATGCCCGGTCTCGGACGCAGTGATGGCGAGTGAAATCGTTTCCAAATCGCGCATTTCGCCGACCATGATCACGTCCGGATCTTCCCGGAGGGCGGCCCGCAGGGCTGCGCCGAAAGATTGCGTGTGGATGAACACTTCGCGTTGAGTAATGTGGCAATTTTTCGGCGCGATGATGTATTCGATCGGGTCCTCCAGGGTGATGATGTGTTCGTGTCGTTCCATGTTCACTTGCTCGACCATGGCCGCGAGCGTAGTCGATTTACCAGTGCCGACCGAACCCGTCGCCAGGATCAGCCCGTTCTGATAACGAGTGAGCAGCTTGAGATGCTGGGGCAACTCCAGTTCGTCCATCGTCCGCACGTGCGTGTTGATGACGCGAAAAACGATGTCCATTCCGCGCCGCTGACGTACGACGCTGGTGCGGTAGCGCGCGAGTTTGTTTGCATAAGCAAAATCGGTATCGCCGCGCTCGGCCAGTTCCCTTTTATTAAATTCAGGAATGAAGCCTTCGACCAAAGTCGCCGTATCCGCGGCGGTAAGCCAGGGTGCGTCAGGCCAGATCGGTTGCAAGGTCCCGTGCAGGCGCCAGATCGGCCGTGAATTCACGCCGAGATGGACATCGGAGGCGTCGCCGGCTTTCCCAATCGCAAGATATTCATCCACGTGAGCAAATGGATGCGATTTCGCAGGTGGTTCCTTAATTTTTGCTAGCATGGTGCGCGACAAGAATAATTATCCGACGCGGTATCCCCGTAAATCTGAAAAGAAGCTCATCACTTTCTCGATGACGACGATTTGGCGGCAAAACCACTGAGTCGGTTCCGGACAAGATCGACTATCACCGGCCGGAGCAAAGTGGCCGCGATCTTCAGCGCACCCAATACGAACCCGGCCTCGAGAAGGCGGTGCCTCGATTTTCCGCCGATTCTTGGCTCAACATAAACTTTCTTCCCCCGCGCCGGCAACCGGGTCAAAAGAAGACCGACCGCTGCCGCCCCCGCGAGCCAGAAGACCGTTTGCCGTTGAAACGACTTCCGGATTTTGTGCGGAAAATCCAGCTCGTAGCGCAGACCCCTGAGGTCGCGCGAGACAAGCGCGCGCGAGTGCGCGATTTGCGCTTTTAATTCCTCGGTCGGCTTGTCGTGTCCAGGTTCTTCAGCCATTCGCGATCTTTCTCTAACTCAGACGCGGTCGCGCGAAAAAGCGGTTTCGTCATACGGCTGCGCGCGACCAGAAGGAAAACCAGCGCGATAACGAAGTGGACGCCGGCGGCCGCGAGCGCCGTCCACAACCACGAGACCCGGGCAAGATGCGCCAGGCCAACGACCGCGCTTGCGATGAGGAAAATGTAACCAAACGTGAAAAGGAGCACGGCCGCGAGCAAACAGGCCGCCAGGGCAAACATTTGCACGAGCGCCGCTTTCGAATCGCGGGCCAAAAGAGCAAAGCGGCTTTCAAAAAAAACCGCCAGCGCGCTCAGAAGCGCCAGCAGATTATCAAGCAAACCGGCGTGCCCCGCGGGATTGCGGGACCGAGTGGCTTCGTCAGCCATTCAGGGCAGCCCGATTTAACGCCGGAAAATCAGGCCCAGGACAAACCCGATTCCAAGCGCCGTAAAAACCGCCTTGGTGGGATTTTCCCGCACGTATTGCTCGGCATCTTCCTGAAACGTGCGAGCCCGATCTCTCGCATCGTCCCACACTTGCTCTGCTTTCCCGCGGGCGTCGCCCCAGGCTTGCTCGGCCTTGCCACGATATTCTCCGGCCATCGAGCCGGCCGCAGATCGCAAGTCCTCGGCGGCTTTGCGCGCGTGTGTCTTGCTGCTCTCCAGTTTGCTTTGCGCGTCTGTCATTCCATGTTTGTTTTCTTCAGCCATTGGTTTTCTCCAGTTAATTTCACTCCAGTATCCGCGTGCTGATCGTTTTCAGCAAACGCCGGAACAAATAAATCTTCTAGAAATGGAGACGCAATCCAGACGGCGAGCGCCTCTGCAACTACGGCTCGCGAAAGATGATTCGCCCCTTGGTCAGATCGTAGGGAGACAGTTCCACCGAAACTTTGTCGCCGGGCACGATGCGAATGAAATGTTTGCGCATCTTGCCGGAAATATGCGCCAGCACATTGCGCTGGCCAGGCAAATCGACACGGAACATCGTGCCCGGCAACACCTGCGTCACCGTTCCTTCCGTCACGATCTGTTCCTCTTTCGCCATCGCGCGAAATATAATCGCCGGGACACTTCGCTCAACCCGCGGTGTAGAGGCGCGTCTCCCCACGCGCACCCTGATCTAACACTTGCGCGGAGGACAGCCCCGCCGTTACAGCTTCGCTTCGCCAAACTGATTGTCGATCTTAGCGAAATTGCTCGAGCGAAACAGTCGGCAAATATTCTTCCAGTTCCTGGCGTTTCCACCACGCGCCTGATTGTCCATGTTCGACGGCCGTCGTAAAGCGGTAGCGATAAACAATTGCGCGAACGTAGCGCGGCGGATGCTCCGGGAAGGGATTGCGTGCGAAGAGCCGGGTGACATCCGATTTGCCTTCCAATAAACAAATCGCCGTTTGAATGAACCACGGGTTCTGCTGGTACGATCCGAACGCGGCGAACCACATCTGCCAATCGAGCCGCGGTTGATGCGGCGCGCACCAGCCGGGCGCGCGCATCACGTCGCCCGGTTTCCATTTGAATTCGTAAGGCTGCCAATCGACTCCGTCCGCGCTCCCCTCAATCACAATTTCGCGGCGGTCCTTCGTCATCACGCGAAAAAGTCCATAGCCATTCGCGATCCGAAATGGCTCAATCTGTTCGTAAAAAAACACGAGCGAGCGCGGCCACTTCGCTTCCGGCTTAAAGGCCGTGAAAATGAGCCACGCGTTCAGCGGTAACGTGATGATGATCACCGCAACCGCGCCGTACATCGAGAATCGCTGGCCAATCGATGGGGACACGACAGCGCGTATCCCTCCATCCGCTTGGAGGGCGCCGCGCTGTCGGCGCCACACCGCGTCATCAATCAGCAACAAACAAAGCGCGATGGTAAGCAAATTGAAGAAACAGTAATTGCCGGTCACCGCGATCGCGATTTGCAGGAAGACCACCAAGCCGCATGCGATCAACCGTAATCGCCGCGGTGTCCAAAAAAAAATCGGCACGATAATTTCGACGATGAGGCAAAAGGCGACCGAGAAATGTTTGAACCATTCCGGATGCTGATCGGCCCACCAAGCGAAGATTGTCGGCAACGGTTGCGACCAGTAGTGATAATCGAGCGCGGTCAAATTCCACCAGCAATCGTCGCCGCTCGTCAACTTCACGACACCGGACATCACCATCAATTTGAAAAGAAGGAGCTTGAGCAAAAAAAAGGCGGCTCGAGAAACCGGCGGCCCTCGTCCGCGTTTCGGCCAAAGTTGCCACGGCGCGAGAAAGATCGACAAGAAACCGGCTTCGAGAAGGAGAATGTCCCATTGAAAACTGAGAAAAGTTTGGCCAGCAATCGTGAGGGAAAGATAAAAAACGAACAGTGCGATGAGAGAAACGACCGGCACGATTTCGAAAATCAGCAATAACGACAGGACAACTCCGCTGCCGCAGAGAAAATGAAGAAACGCGTTGCCCGAGTTGAGCCAGCAAACTGTCGGCAAGATCGACAATGCACGGGGGCCAAGTTGTTCGCGCGCAGCGGTGAGAAACTGATTTACCGGCGCGACCCCGTTGGCACCGACGAGCCCATCGATCTGCACCCAGAGCGAAACAAACGCGATCAGATAAATCAGTCCGAGAGAGCGCAGAAACCAGCGCCGCGCGACGAAATATGTCGGCGGGCGAACATCGTCGCCCCAGAGCACGCGCGTAATCGCCGAGCCAAAATTTCGATGGCGCGCAATGAATTTGTAAACGGTTTCGGAGACCGGCGCGAAACCGGGAACGTGGTCGTAACTCCACGCCAGCCACTTTCGCGAAGATCGACATCGTAACGAGCGATAGACCGCTTCTGCCGCAAAAAAAACCTTGCCATCCCTGTCGATGTAAACGACGGCGCGCTGGAATTCCGTCCGGGAGATTTCCGGAAATTTTTCCGCGACTTCCTGATACATCGCATACTCAACCTCGCCACGCGTAATCTCGCGCCAGCGCTCAATCCACAGTCGACAAAAATGACATTCGCCATCCCAAATCATGAGCGGTTTGGGAGGCGGAGTGGCCACGCTTAGATGTCGATCTTCGTTAGGCGTCATCAACATCCAACGTTCAACGTTCAGCGCTCAACGTTCAATTCGTTTCGGTAGAGCGATGCTCTGCGCAGCCGGCAAATATTTGTAGGGGAGGCCGTTGACTTCCCCTAGGACGACAACGTCGTCCCCTACAGATTAAATTCTGCCCAAACCGGAGCGTGATCGGACGGCTCTTTGCCTTTGCGCATTTCGCGCTCGATTCCGGCAGCGGTGCATTTTTCCGCAAGCGATTTGTTCGCCAGAACCGCGTCGATGCGCAGGCCACGATTCTTCGGAAAAGAAAGCATCCGATAATCCCACCAGCTAAAAAGACCGCCCTCCTGACGATGAAGCCGCAGTGTGTCGATCAAACCGACATCGCACAATTGCCGGAAGGCGGCGCGCTCGCGATCGGAGCACATGATTGCACCGCGCCAAAGCATGGGATCATGAACATCGATATCTTCGGGGGCGACATTGAAATCGCCGCAGACGATAAGCTCACGATTTTTTTCCTTCGACAAGCAATCGCGAAGTCGCATGTACCAATTCAGCTTGTACTCGTAGGCCGGCGATCCCACCGCCTGGCCGTTTGGCGCGTAAATGGAATAGAGACGGAGATTGTCGATCTTCGCCGCGATCACGCGCGCTTGTCGATCGATAACTTCATTGCAAAGCGAAGCGCGCACGTCTTGCGGTTTCTCTTTCGAAAGGATCGCGACTCCATTGTACGATTTCTCTCCATGATAAGAGGAGTGATAACCGGCCGATTGCAAGGCGAGCACGGGGAATTGTTCGTCGGTACATTTCGTTTCCTGCAAACAAACGACGTCCGGTCGCGTGCCTTCGAGCCAGGCAAGGAGACGATCCTGGCGCTTGCGCAATGAATTGATGTTCCAGGATGCGATTTTCATTGTCTGCTGTAGCGGCGGTCTATGACCGTCGCACTAGTTTCGACGACGAGAAATTTATGGTCGGCGCTCATAGAGCGCTGCTACAACTCAATTTCGACGCCCGGGGTCGGAACAATTATTTCTGAATCGGGCAGCCCCGCGGCAAGCGTTGCGCGCATCCATTCCACGGCCGGTGGATCACCGTGCACGAGTACGATCCTTTTTGGCGAAAGCCGTCTCGCATATGCGATCAACGACTCGCGTGATGCGTGCGCGCTGAATTGAAACTGTTCAATGTTGCAACGTACGCGTTGTGCAGACTCATCGAGATCGAGCGATATTTCCTCACCCGGTTGCGAATTTCGCAAAACTCCGGCGGGTGATTGCGGATCGGCGTAGCCGACGAAAAAAATCGAATGGCGCGGGTTTTCGACGATGCGACGCGCAAAAATATTGGAGAGCGTTCTCCGCATCATCATCCCACTCGAAAGGGCGTAAACGCGGTGAGCGCGCACGGACTCGCCGTGAATCGTCTCGGCGTTCAGGACAAATGGGCGCAGCTGGTTGAGTAGTTGCAGCCGCGGCAATTGGCGCCGGCTCATATTTGCACAGCGATCGTAAATTTCGGTCATTTTTAAGCTCAAGCCGCCGATATAAATCGGGAAATCAGGCAGTAACCTTTCACGGTGGAATTTGTAGAACATGGCGAGGATCTCCTGCGTTTTGCCAAGCGCAAAAACGGGAATCAGAATGCATCCGCCGCGCCGAAAAGCTTCGTCGATTGCCTCGGCCAGACGCCTTTCTTCACCGGCGCGCGTCCAGGCGGCGGGTTGGGCGTGATCGCCGCGCGTACACTCCATGATCAAGATGTTGATCTTGTCCTCGGGAAAAATCGCCGCTGGCGCGATGGTTTGATCCTCGAAATTGACGTCTCCAGTGTAGAAAATCGTGCGGCCCTCAGCATGCAGAAGAATTCCGGTCGAACCGAGGACGTGGCCAGCATCGAAAAATTGAAAGGTGACCCCGTTTGTGTGGCGTTCCGTGGCATGTTCGCCCGACAGGCTGATGGATTGGTGCATCGGACACCAATGCCAAACATCCGCCGCCCGATCGGTTTCGCGATGCGTAAAAAGCGGATACAACGCCCCGCCGAGCTGTTCGCGCTGCCGCGTCATGACATTGACGGAATTATGGAGCAACGTGCAGCCGATTTCCGCGGTCGCTTCGCTCATGAACACGCGCGCTTTTGGTTGCCGCCGCATCAGCACCGGCAGCGTGCCGATGTGGTCCTGATGCGAATGCGAAATTATTATTGCATCGAGCGGTCGATCCGCGATTAATTTGAAATTTGGCAGCGCATCCTCGCCCTCAAATTTTGGATGCATGCCGCAATCCAGGACCAACCGATGCCCGCCCGCCTCTAAATAATAGGAGTTCGCACCGATTTCAGTGCGGCGCGTCAGATTAGTGAATTTCAAGCCACGGCACTCCTGCTGTTCTAAAGCAGTTCTTTCAAAATCCGCATCCAATTCCCATAAAGAATCTTCTCGATCTGTTCATCGCTGAATCCGCGCGCAATTAATTTGCGAGTCAAATTTCGCGCGTGGGAATGATTGCGCAGGTCGGGAAGAAAGTGCGGCTTTGTTAGCTTTGCCGCGAGTTCCTGTTTTGCCGCTTCAGACCACTGGCCGTAAATAAACTCAAAAAAGTCGAACCCGATACCGACACTCTCGATTCCGATCAAGCCGATGATGTGTTCGATATGATCGACATAGCGGTCGAGCGTCGCCTCTTCTTTGCGCGGACTGACCAGGACCGAGTTCACACCGATTACGCCCCGGCGTTCGCCAATCATTTTGATCTGGCCATCGTTGATGTTGCGTTCGATGTCGTAATATTTTCTCGCATTCGTGTGTGAAACGATAACCGGTTTGCTCGTCATTCCGATGATCTCCTCGAACCCGGCCGGATTGATGTGGGCAAGATCGACAATCACTCCGAGCGCTTCGCATTCTCGGACGACGTCACGCCCGAATGCCGTCAATCCATCGCGCGGCGAACCGCTCGCCGCAAAAACTCCGCCGCTGCCAGCCGCGTTTCGCCGCGCGTGCGTAAGGCCAATTACGCGCAAGCCGAGTTCATAAAATACACGCACCAAGTCCAAGTCGGTGCCGAGCGGCTCGACTCCTTCCATGGTGATGAGCAGTGCGATTTTGCCGCGTTTTCGCGCGTCGACGATTTCCCTGTAACTCTTGCAGGTGACGAAGCGTGTGCATCGATCCACCCCGGCATAAGCCTGCGCTATTTGATCGAGCGCAACGCGCAGCGCCATTTCCGGCAGGTAACGGTCCTCGATGTAAATCGCCGCGCCGAGGATACCGATACCGCCCGCTTCCAGTTCCGGCAGATAATCTGTCGCCAGCACGTTGGTACGATCGCGTTTTTCGTACAAATCCATTGGCATATCGAAGTGAAGATCGACAATCCCGTGCGCATGAAGCCTCTCGATTCGCTCGTCGATGGATTTTTCTTTTGCGGTCATTGCTTTTCAGCCGATCGGTCAAGGAAATCGCATCGACATTTCACGCAGATCGCTCTTTGAGCAAAACAAAAACCCGCCACGCGGCGTTGTGATCGGCAACGAAATGCGGCGACGGCACCGCCGCTACAAGGTTTATCTGCTCAGTTCGAGCATGCGCAGAATCGGCGCTTCCGCCCGTTTGCGCAGCGGCTCCGGCAAAATGATTTCCGGCTCCATGTGCCAAAGCGCGTTGTAAGCTTTCTCGAGCGTATTCATTTTCATGAAGCGGCATTCACCGCAGAAACAGTTCTCCGTCGGCCCGGGAATGAATGTCTTATCTGGAATCTCCTTGCTGAGTCGATGCAGCAAGCCTGCTTCGGTCACGACGATGATCTCGCGTGCCGGCGATTCTTTGCAAAACGTCACCATTTTTTCGGTGGAACAAACTTCATCGGCCAGCATGCGCACGGCGTAGGTGCATTCCGGATGCGCGACCACCGGCGCGCCCGGATACTCCTCGCGGATTCGGTTAATGCTGCGCGCCGTAAACTCGACGTGGATGTAACAGGTCCCCTGCCACAAATCCATTTTCCGTCCGGTGCGCTCCATCACCCACGCCCCAAGGTTCTGGTCGGGCACGAAAAGAATATGTCGATCTTTCGGCGCGGCCCGCACGATCTTATCCGAATTGCCGCTCGTACAGATCACGTCGGCCTGCGCTTTCACGCCCGCGCTGCAATTGATGTAAGCGATGACATAATAATTCTTGTCGGCGTGATCTTGCAAAAATTGCGCCAGCTTTTCCGGCGGACACGATTCCGATAACGAGCAGCCGGCGTCGAGATCGGGCAGAATGACGCGCTTGCTCGGATTGATGATCTTCGCCGTCTCGGCCATGAAATGGACGCCGCAAAATAAAATCACATCGGCATCGGTTTTCTTCGCTTCGTAGCTCAATCCGAGCGAATCGCCGACGTAATCGGACACGTCCTGGAGTTCGGGCACCTGATAATTGTGCGCCAGGATCACGGCATTGCGCGCGCGCTTCAGCTCCGCGATCTCCTCCGCAAGATCGACACCGAAGTTTACGCCGGCACTTACCATTGATTAATATCGCGGCTTCTCTCGAACTTACAAATTTGTGCGTGCCCGTCGGGGCTTTGCGAATCCTGTAGCCGTTTCGCTGTGCGAAACGCGCGCGCGTCGCGCAGCGACGCGGCTACAGCGCCAACCCCTTCCGCATCGCATCTATCGGCGCATCGCGTTCGAACCAGATTTGAAACGATAGCGCCCCCGGATACAGCAACATCGACAATCCGTTCGCCGCGCGAGCGCCCGCTTCCCGCGCCGCGCGAACGAGTGGCGTCGGTTGCGCGCCATAAACGGTATCGAAGACCATGAGATGCGGCGCGAGCAGCCGCGCCGGGATTGGAGTTGAGTCGCTCGGATTCATCCCGAGCGGCGTCGCATTAACGACAAGATCAACCTGCGCGAATTGCGCGCGCAATGACGGTTCATCCCACGGAACCGCTTCCAGACGAGCAGCTGGCCCCAACACCCGCGGCCCGGCGAAGAACGGCCGCAATTGATCGGCCAGCGCCTTTACCTTCTCGAAAGTGCGATTGACCAGGACGAGACGTTCGCAATTTTCGAGCGCGCATTGCATCGC
>CATPAW010000097.1 GCA_955652255.1 uncultured Chthoniobacterales bacterium
ATCCGCGCATTTGCCGATGAAGCGCTCGCGCAAAGCAAAGCAAAGAAGCCGCTGATCGATGTGCGTTCGCCCGGTGAATTCAAAGGCGAGGTCACACATATGCCGGAATATCCGCAGGAAGGTGTGCTGCGTGGCGGTCACATTCCCGGCGCGAAAAGCATGCCGTGGAAAACAGCGACGAACGAAGACAATACGTTTAAATCGGCGCCCGAGCTGGCGAAAATTTATTTCGATCAATGCGGGGTGAAAGCGGGCACGGACACAGTCGTGTATTGCCGAATTGGCGAACGGTCGAGTCACACCTGGTTCGTACTCACGTATCTGCTCGGCCTCGATAACGTGCGCAATTACGACGGGTCGTGGACCGAATGGGGCAATAAAGTTGGCGCGCCGATCGAAAAGGGCGCGTGATTTTTGTAGCGGCGTTCTATGACCGTCGAATCGATCCCGGCGCTCATAGAGCGCCGCTACAGTTTTAAATCCGCGTAATCCCGGTAGAATGGTAGGTTGTCGATGTACCCAACCAAGCTAAACAAGATCATCCATCTCTTCGAGACGCTGCCGGAAGATGAGCGGCGCGAGACGATTGTTTCTTACGCGGAGAACGCGAAGAAACAGGAGCCGCGCAAAGACGAACAGTTCGACCTTGTCGATGTCCGCAAGGATGAGGAATGCATGGACACAGTCGGCGTTTATTTGCACGTCGATGAAAACGGCAAGGCGCAGATTCGCATGACGCTCGGACCAGAAGTGCAAACGCTTACCCGCGCGATGACGGCGATTCTTTGCAAAGGCCTGGAAGGCTGCACGCCACAGGAGATTCTCGATCTTCCGAGCGATTTCGTCACGCGCATCGTTGGCGCCGAGCTTGTGCGCATCCGCAGCCAGACGATTTACTACGTGCTCACGCGCATCAAGGGGATCTGCAAAGTGTACCTCGATCGCCAGCGCATGGCGCAAGTGGCGTAGGGCAACTGCGGTTTGTCATGTCGAGCGGAGTCGAGACATCTCTTATCGTTTTGTGAACGATGAGAAATTCCTCGACCCATTCGACTTCGCTCAGGGCAAGACTTTCGCTCGGAATGACATTGGATCGACAGCGGATTGCGCAGACGGGGGCATGGGACAGCGCTGTCATTCCGAGCGCAACGAGGAACGTCGCAGTCGAAGCGTTGCACAGTCTCCATTCTTAGAAGGCGAAGCCCGCTTATGTGAGGTCCTTCGCTTCGCTTAGGATGATATGACGGCGGTTGTGAGCGATTCGGGCGTGAAGTTCTGCTTATTTCGTTTATTCTCGACGGCGCAAGATGCCGCGGAATAACGAGCTCAAAAAAATTTTGCTCATCGGCTCCGGTCCGATCGTGATCGGGCAGGGCTGCGAATTTGATTATTCCGGGGTACAAGCGTGCAAGGCATTGCGCGAGGAAGGTTACCAGGTCGTGCTGGTCAACTCGAACCCGGCCACGATCATGACCGATCCGGAGTTTGCCGATCGCACCTACATCGAGCCGATCACGGCAGAAGTGATCGAGGCGATCATCGAGCGCGAAAAACCCGACGCGCTTCTTTCGACCATGGGCGGGCAGACCGCGCTCAACGTCGCGATGGAACTTTATCGGAATGGGGCGCTCGCGCGGCACGGCGTGAAGTTGATCGGAGCGAACGCGCAAGCCATTGCGAAAGGCGAAGATCGACAATTGTTCAAGGAAGCGATGTTGCGCATTGGTCTTGATGTTCCGCGGTCTGGGGTTGCGCATTCGCTTGCCGATGCAAACCGCGTCGCCGATGAAATCAGGACGTTTCCCCTGATCATTCGGCCGGCTTTCAGTCTCGGAGGCATGGGCGGAGGCATCGCTTACAATCGCGACGAGCTGGAAGAAATCGCGGACCGCGGCCTCAATCTTTCGCCAGTGACCGAAGTCTTGATCGAGGAGTCGCTTGTCGGTTGGAAGGAATTCGAGATGGAAGTGATGCGCGATGGCGCGGACAACTGCGTGGTTGTTTGCTCGATCGAGAACTTCGATCCGATGGGCGTGCACACCGGTGACTCGATCACCGTCGCACCGGTCCAGACGCTAACGGACAAGGAATATCAAATGATGCGGGATGCAGCGTTCGCGGTCATTCGCGAGATCGGCGTCGAAACAGGTGGATCGAACATCCAATTTGCTGTCGATCCAAACAACGGGCGGATGGTTGTGATCGAGATGAATCCGCGCGTCTCGCGCTCGAGCGCGCTCGCCTCAAAGGCGACCGGATTTCCGATCGCGAAGATCGCCGCCAAACTTGCAGTCGGTTATACGCTCGACGAAATCAAAAACGACATCACACGGGAGACGCCGGCGTGTTTCGAGCCGACGATCGATTACTGCGTGGTCAAAGTACCGCGGTTCACCTTTGAAAAATTTCCACAGGCCGACGCGACGCTGACGACACAGATGAAAAGCGTGGGCGAAGCGATGGCGATCGGTCGCACGTTTAAGGAAGCACTGCAAAAAGCGCTGCGCTCGCTCGAGATCAAGCGTTTTGGGCTCTGCAATGACGGCGCAGATAAAGATGTCGATCTTGAGACATTGCGGCTGAAACTCTCGATTCCGAATGCGGACCGAGTTTTTCATCTGGCGCAGGCGTTTCGAGACGGAATGTCAATCGACGAAGTTTTTGAACTAACAAAGATCGACAAGTGGTTTTTGCGAAACATTGCTGAAATCGTGTCCGAGGCGGCATGTTTGAAAACGAAAAGTTTTTGGCACGCGAAGAAGCTCGGCTTCTCCGATCGCCAGATCGCGATCGCGTCTGGTTCGTTGGAGAAAATAATTCGCGCGAAACGGATAGCGGACAATGTCCTCCCGACTTATCGCCTGGTCGATACCTGTGCGGCAGAATTTGAAGCCTACACGCCGTATTATTATTCGACTTACGGCGACGAGAATGAGCGGCGCGAGAGCGGAAAACGCAAAGTGATGATTCTCGGCGGCGGGCCGAACCGGATCGGCCAGGGAATCGAGTTCGATTATTGCTGCGTCCACGCAGCGTTCGCGCTGCGCGAGCTCGGATTCGAGACGATCATGGTGAATTCAAACCCGGAAACGGTTTCAACCGATTACGACACGAGCGACAAACTTTATTTCGAACCGCTCACGCTCGAGGACGTGCTCAACATTTGCGATCAGGAAAAACCTGAAGGAGTTTTCGTGCAGTTCGGCGGGCAAACGCCTCTTAACCTTGCCGATGGATTGAAAGCAGCGGGCGTCCCGATTCTCGGCACTCAACCGGAGAGCATCGAGACCGCGGAAGATCGACAATTATTCGCGGCCATGCTCGACAAGCTTGGCTTGCGCCAGACGCCAAGCGGTTCGGCGGTCAGCGCCGATGAGGCGGCGGCGATTGCAAAAAAAATCGGCTATCCGATTTTAGTGCGCCCTTCCTTCGTGCTCGGCGGCCGTGCCATGGAGCTGGTATATCACGAGGAAGACCTTCGCCGATACATGCAGAGCGCCATCGAGGTAAGCCCGGATCGACCGGTCCTGGTGGATCGTTTTCTCGAAGACGCGATCGAAGTGGATGTCGATTGCGTCTCAGACGGCGAAACGACTGTGATCGGGGCAATCATGGAGCACATCGAGCAAGCCGGCATTCATAGCGGCGATAGTGCTTGCGTGATTCCGACTTTTTCTTTGTCGAAAAAAGTCCTCGATGGAATTTCCGCGGCGACTAGGGCGATGGCGCGCGAATTGAACGTGCGCGGCTTAATGAATGTGCAACTCGCGGTCAAAGACGAGGATGTTTACGTCCTCGAAGTGAACCCACGCGCCTCGCGCACGGTACCGTTTGTGAGCAAGGCGATCGGTGTGCCGCTGGCCAAGCTCGCCGCTAAAGTGATGACAGGAAAAACTTTGCGCGAGCTCGGATTCACGAAAGAAATTGTGCCGAAGCATTTTTCGGTAAAGGAAGCGGTCTTTCCCTTCTTGCGTTATCAAGGAGTGGATATCGCGCTCGGCCCGGAAATGAAATCAACCGGCGAGGTGATGGGCATGGATGTCGATCTTGGCCTGGCTTACGCGAAATCGCAGATGGCCGCGCCACCGCCCCTGCCCAAGAAAGGCAACCTCTTCATCAGCGTGAAAGATAGCGACAAAGAGGCACTCATTCCGGTTGCGCGCGAGTTTGTGAAGCTCGGCTTTGGCATCATCGCGACGAGCGGGACGGCGGCGGCGCTGGCGAAAGCAAAGATCAAAGTGAAAAAAGTTTTCAAATTGCGCGAGGGCCGCCCCAACGTTCTCGACCGCGTCAAGAACGGCGATATCAATTTCATCATTAACACGCCGAGCGGCAAAATTCCGCGCCAGGACGAAGTGGCGATCCGCAATGCATCTCTGGCGCGAAAAATCCCGATCATGACAACAGTGCGCGCGGCCCAAGCGAGCGCGAACGGCATTCGCTCTTTACAAAAAAGCAAAGTGCATGTGCGCAGCTTGCAGGAATATCATGCGACGGTCGGCGCGTGACAGGTCCAGCGGTTCGTGCCACTTGTCAGAATGAAATTGTCGATCTTGGCAGTATTTCTGCTCGGCGCAGTGTTTAACTCGGCGCAACTTGCAGCTGAAGAAAAGAAAGAGGAGAAAACTTCCGTGAGCACATCAAACGAAGTGGCGGTGATCAAAACAAGCGAAGGCGAGATGGTTGTGCAGTTTTGGAGTGATGCCGCGCCGAACACGATCGCCAATTTCAAGAAACTGGGGCGCTCCGGATTTTACGACGACACGATTTTTCATCGCATCGTGAAGGGCTTCATGATTCAAGGCGGCGATCCAAATTCGAAAGATCCGGCCAAGGAGAATCGCTACGGCCAAGGCGGTCCTGGTTACAAGATTAAAGCTGAGTTCAACGATCACCCACACGAACGCGGCGTGATCTCAATGGCGCGCGAGCCAGACCCGAATTCTGCCGGGTCGCAGTTTTTCATCTGTCTCGCCAGCGTGCCGCAACTCGATCGTCAATACACAACATTCGGCAAACTGATCAAAGGCGATGATGTGCTGGGAAAAATCGGCGACACGCCTGTCACCCGCAACAGCGCGGGCGAAATGAGCAAGCCGACCAAGCGCGTCGTCATCAACAAGATTGACGTCGTAGCGGCCGATTCGATCAAATAATTTTCACCATGGAATGGCTAAGGCGCAGATGACAAAAGTCGCGCTCGTGCAAATGCAGTGCGGCCCGGAGCCGGAAAAAAATTTCTTGCGCGCCGTCGAATTCATTCGCGAGGCGGCGAGACAAGGCGCGCAGATCGTTTGCCTGCCGGAACTTTTCCGGTCGCAATATTTTTGCCAGACGGAAGATTACGCCAACTTTGCGCTGGCGGAGGAAATTCCCGGAAGATCGACAAGTACTCTGGGGGAGCTCGCGCGAGAACTTGGCGTCGTCATCGTCGCGTCGCTTTTCGAGAAACGCCGCGCCGGTGTTTATCACAATACCGCCGTTGTTCTCGATGCCGATGGAAAAATGCTCGGCAAGTATCGCAAGATGCACATCCCGGACGACCCCCTTTATCACGAGAAATTTTATTTCGCGCCGGGCGATCTCGGGTTCCAAGCCTGGCAAACCGCGCGCGGAAAGATCGGTGTTTGTGTCTGTTGGGACCAATGGTATCCGGAAGCGGCGCGACTAACGGCGTTGCGCGGTGCGGAGATCATTTTTTATCCGACGGCCATCGGCTGGCATCCAGCGGAGAAGAAGAAATTCGGCGCGACGCAGCATTCGGCGTGGGAAACGATCCAGCGCAGCCATGCAATCGCGAATAGTTGCTATGTCGCGGCAGCGAACCGCATCGGTCATGAAACGCCGGCTCACGGCGCAGGCATCGAATTTTGGGGACAAAGTTTCGTCGTGGCGCCAAGCGGTGAGATCATCGCGAAAGCTTCCGTCGATCGCGAAGAAATTTTGACTGCGGATATCGATTGGGAAGACGTGGATCGACATCGCACCCACTGGCCGTTCTTGCGCGACCGCCGCGTCGATGCGTACTCGGACATTCAACAACGCCTGATCGATTGACTGCTGTAGCCGCTTCGCTCAGCGAAGCGCGGAACTTGATGCTATCGCGCATCGCGCCGCCCAAAGGGCGGCGGCTACAGTTTACCGCCGGAAGCTGCGGGTATAGGTTGATGGCATGAAACGAAATTTCCTTTCCGCTTTTGTTTTGATGTCAGCGTTTTTTGTCGCGGTCGGCCTAGCTAACGCATCTGCGCAGGAAGTGAAGAAGGCAATCGCCGTGTTGCATGCAGCTTCTGCGAGCCAAGTGGCGGGCACGGTCACGTTCACCAGCATGAGCGACGGTATTCAAGTCGTCGCCGATGTGACTGGTCTGGCGCCGGGCAAACATGGTTTTCACATTCATGAATTCGGCGATTGCTCGGCGGCCGATGCAACTTCGGCCGGCGGTCACTTCAATCCAACGCACAAGCAGCACGGCGGGCCCGATTCCGCTGAGCGTCACGTGGGCGACCTCGGCAATCTTGAAGCCGACGCATCTGGTAAAGCGCACCTCGAGTGGAAGGACAAATCGATGAAGTTGACGGGTGACAATTCGATTCTAGGTCATGCGGTGATCGTACACGAAAAGGAAGACGATCTGAAATCGCAACCGGTGGGCAACGCCGGCGGACGATTGGCGTGTGGCGTGATCGGGGTGGCCAAGCCGTAATTATTTCTGGTAGCGGCGATTGAGCTCAATCGCCAGGACGGTTCGTTGAAACCGCCCCTACCTGAATTATGGCGCGATACTCATGGATTTGCTGACGCTGATCGAAGTTCGCAGGGGCGCGCAGAACGGTGCCGTGACGGCGCGCGTGCATGTGCAAGTGGAGAGCGCCGCTCCGAAACTGACGCGCGAACAACAACCCTATTGCGAACTGAATCTGGCCGACGCGTGCGACCAGATGACGCTGCGCGTATGGAGCGATCATCCCGCTTATAAGGCGTGTAGCGCACTCACGGCGGAGAGCTTCATCGAGCTCTCGGGCGAGTTTCACCGACATTCGCAATACGGACTCGAGGCGCGCAAATGGACGGTGCGACCGCTCACCGATCAGGAAAAAAACGAACTGCTGCAAGGCCCGGCCGACTTGCGCGCCCGGCAAGGAGCAGACTGGGAATTCATCGTGCAAACGACCCGGGCGATTGTCGATCCTCGCCTGCGCGCGTTGTGCGACTCATTTCTAAAAGAATGGGGCGATCGTTTTCGGCGCACGGCCGCGGCGCGCAACTATCACCATGCGCGTCGCGGCGGGCTCGTCGAACATACCGCCCAGATGATGCGAGTCGCGCTCAAGATCGCGGCGTTGTATCCGGCATTGAATGTCGATCTTTTGCTCGCCGGTATTTTATTCCACGATTGCGGAAAGCTCTGGGAAAATTCGTTGCCGGAAAACGGATTCACCATGGGTTATGACGAGCGGGGTGAATTGATGGGGCACATCTCAATTGGCCTCGAGCTGGTCAATTCGCTCTGGCGAAAATTAAGCGCCGAAAATGCGAATGCGTGGAAAGACCTGACGCCAGCTTCGGAGGATGTCCGACTCCATTTGCTTCACCTGATCGGCGCGCATCACGGCGAAGCGCAGTTCGGCTCGCCGGTCAGCCCGAAAACGCCGGAGGCGATGGCGCTTCACTACATCGACAATCTCGACGCACGCTTGGAAATGTTCGCCGCTGGTTATACGACCGCAAAGCCGCTGGCCGCTCGCATTTTCGATCGCGTCCGGCCGCTGCCGGCGAATTTAGTGACGCCGCTGGAAAAATTTTCAGCGGGTGAATCGCGGAACGACGGGAAACTACTGTAGGGGACGCCGTTGGCGTCCCATGGGAAGCAAATTGTTTCCCCTACAAATCGATTCTTCGTTTTGCTTCGGCGAGATAACCTTCATCGATCTCGAATCCGATAAACTTCTTCACCCCGCATCTTTGCGCCGCGATCGCAGAATTTCCGATGCCCAGAAAAGGATCGAGCATCGTCTGGACACGAGAAATGCCGTGCAACTTGATGCACCATTCCGCCAATTGCACCGGAAACGTGGCCGGATGCGGACGCTCCTTCGCGCGGCTCTGAATGGTTTCGTAAGGAATAAACCAAGTATTGCCGCGGCAACGCAGATCGCCGCCCCGCGTGTGCGACCAGCGAGAAATATTACTCTTGTCCTGGTAAGGAACTCCGATGGCTAGCCGATCGATTTCGACCCGGCCCGTTTTCGTGAAGTGGAAAATATATTCATGGCAATCGTTCAGAAATCGCTTCGAGCTGATCGGCTTGAAATGCCCATACGAGCGAACCTCTCCTTCTCGATCCTCGATTGTGATCGATTTGACCCAATGAATCACATTTTGCAGAATAAAAACGTCTCGCAATCGCATGACGAGCTCGTGCGGTAACATCGGGCTCGAGGGCGCGGACCCAATATTAAGAAATAGCGATCCCTGTCCTTTCAGAACGCGTCGGATCTCTGCGGCCCATTCACGGCACCACTGTAGATACGATTGTCGATCTTGCCGGTCGGAATATTTCCGGTAACGAACGCCGAGATTGTAAGGTGGCGAAGTCACAACAAGGTCGACATGTTCGCTCGGAAGGCACGCCATCCCTTTGATGCAATCCTCCAAGCGAAGATCGACTTTGGTCACAGGACGAATTTGCCAGATAGGTCGCAATTCGTACAGCCGTTTTGTAGGGCGACGATCTTCGCCGCCACATCGGCGGCCAAAATGGCCTCCCTACAATTCGCACCACATAAAAAAGCGCGTACCTTTTTAGCGATGTCGGATAAGCCTTCGAAATTGAAGATCGCCGATCGCGAGTTCACTTCACGATTACTCGTCGGCACCGGGAAATTTGCCTCGAACGAGGTGATGCGCGACGCGCTGATCGCGAGCGGGACGGAAATCGTGACGGTGGCGTTGCGGCGCGCCGATTTGTCCGGCAAAGGCGATCCCTTTGCGAACATTCTCGATTTTATCGATCCGAAGCGCTTTCTTCTTTTGCCGAACACGAGCGGCGCGCGCAATGCCGCCGAGGCGGTGCGCCTGGCGCGACTCGCCGCCAGCGCCGGTTTGCCGACATGGGTGAAGCTCGAAATCCATCCCGACCCGCGATATCTCCTTCCCGATCCCGTGGAAACCTTGGCTGCGGCGGAGATTTTGGTGAAGGAAGGATTCACCGTTCTGCCCTACATCAACGCCGATCCGGTTCTGGCGAAGCGTTTGCAGGATGTCGGCACCGCAACGGTGATGCCGCTCGGCTCGCCCATCGGCAGCAATCGCGGGATCGAAACCCGCGCCCAAATCGAAATCATTATCGAACAGGCAACCGTGCCAGTGGTTGTTGACGCTGGACTCGGCGCACCAAGCCAGGCCGCGGAAGCGATGGAGATGGGCGCCGACGCGGTGCTAGTGAACACGGCGATCGCCATTGCCGCCGATCCAGTTCGAATGGCACAAGCGTTTCGCAAAGCAATCGAGGCCGGGCGCGAGGCGCGCGAAATTGGGCTGGCGGAAAAATTGGCGACCGCAGCCGCAACCAGTCCGCTCACAGGATTTTTTTCGGAGAGCGAATCGCAACCGTTGTAGCCACGGCCCTGTGGGCCGTTGTCTCAGGAGCAAAATTATCCGACGCGCCACAAGCGCGTGGCTACAGAATTCAAGCTACGACTCCGCGCGTGCTCGCGTCGTTGTAGAATTGGATCTGGCGGCCGCCGAGGCGGCGTACTATGCGCCAGCCGTGCTCCGCGGCAAAATTGCGCAGGTCGTCGTCAGTCATTGACCGCAAAATCTTGAGCTCGGCTGGATGAGTGATGAAGATTTCGGGTTTCATCGCAAGCGTCGCGGAAATTTTTGCCACTAAAGCAGGCAGATCCTCATTGCGAGCCATAAGCTGATTTATTGCCGGTCGCGCTGCGCAGATTCGCCGCTGAGTTTTTGTCCGTCGGCAACGGCGGCGGCGGCTTCGATTTCCGGTTTAATTTTTCGCGTAAGACAAGGTGCGCCTTGCGACTCGGCGTTGGTCCGCGGGCGGTTGGTTTTTGCATGTCGATCTTGGAACATGTCGACGTAGGAAACGACTTGCGCAATTGGCGCACTCAAATTTCATCGCTTAAGTTTGCGCATGTTTTCCGAGACGGTCGAGCTGCGTGGTCACATTATCGATTCGCTCATTCTGCCGAAGGTGCTCGATGAGATCCTCCGCGCCGGCGGCACTTTCAAAATCCACCAGATCAAGATTGGCCAGCAGCGCGTCGACCAAAGTTTCGCCCGAATCGAAGTCTCGGGGCCCACTCACGAGACGCTCGACGAGCTCGTCCTGCGTTTGCGTCAACACGGCGCCGAAGTCGTGGAAAAGGCCGATGTGCAGCTCGCGTCCGCGCCGGCGGATGGGGTTTTCCCGGCCAACTTTTATGTCACGACCAATCAGCAAACCTTCATCACTCTCGATGGCAAAGAAATCGAAGTGCGTCCCGCTATCATGGACAGCGCAATTGCAGTGGACAGCGCTTCTCAACGCGCCACGGCCGTAAAATTTTACGAAGTGCGTAAAGGAGTGAAGATCGTGGTTGGTCATCAAGGCATTCGCGTGGCGCCGATTCAGCGCTCCACTGCGCGCACCGAGGTTTTCGAATTTATGTCCAATGTTTCCATCGAGCAGCCGAAGAGCGCGGTGATCCGCGAAATGGCGCGCGAATTCAAACGAGCGCGCGAAACAGGAGGAAAAATTCTTGTCGTAACGGGGCCGGCCGTGGTCCACACCGGCGGGGCGGAGCATTTGGAAAGATTGATCGAATGGGGATATGTCGATCTTTTATTCGCGGGCAACGCGCTGGCCATGCGCGATATCGAGAATGTGCTCTTCGGCCAGCCGCGTCGGATGAATCTGGATCGCGGCAGCCTGGATGACGAGGGTCATGAAAATCACATCCGGGCAATCAACGCGATGCGCGAGGCGGGAAGTATTGCGCGCGCCGTGGAGATTGGCGTGTTGCAGCGTGGGATCATGTGCAGTTGCGTGCGGCACGGGGTGGAGTTTGTGCTGGCTGGTTCGATTCGCGACGACGGGCCGCTGCCGGATGTGATCACGGACGCAATCGAAGCGCAAAAGGCGATGCGCGAAAAGATCACCGGGGTGACGATTGCGTTGATGATGGGAACAATGCTGCATTCCCTGGCCGTGGAGAATTTGCTGCCGGCGAACGTGAAAACGTTTTGCATCGATATCAATCCGGTAAGCGTTTCGAAATTGACTGAGCGCGGCCGCTTCCAGGCGGTAGGACTGGTGACCGACGTTGAGGCCTTTCTCCGCGAACTCACCGATTGTCTGGTGAAGCTCGACGCCACGACGGCGCGGGATGGCGCCAAGACGTAATTGTCGATCTTATGCGCGAACTGCTTTTGTGCCCGCCGGACCACTACGGAATCGAGTACGAAATCAACCCGTGGATGAGTCGGGCACGAGGCGCGGAAGCAGCGCTGGCCCAAAAGCAGTGGAAAGATTTGCGCGCCACCTTGTCGAAACTCGATTGCAAGATCGAGTTGGTTACGCCGCAACCGAAATTGCCCGATATGGTTTTCACCGCGAATGCCGGCCTCGCCGTCGGGAAAAAATTTATTCCGAGCAATTTCCGGCACAAGGAACGCGCCGGCGAGGCGCCGCATTTTTCCCGCTGGATGGAGGAGCACGGCTACCAAATTTCGTGGCTGCCCGAGGATTATTATTTTGAAGGCGAAGGGGACGCCCTCTTCGTCGGCGACGCGCTTTTTTGCGGATACAAATTCCGTTCCGACATCAAATCACATCGCGCAGTCGCGGACATACTTGGCTGCCTCGTCGTTTCGGTCGAGCTGGTCGATCCGCGTTTTTATCATCTCGACACATGTTTTTGTCCGTTGCCAGACGGCGGGGCCGTTTGGTTTCCGGCCGCGTTCGATGAATACGGGCAGCGCGCGATCCGCGAGCACATCCCGGAGCTTGTCGATGTTGTGCCCGAAGAGGCGGCGCATTTTTCTTGCAACGCCATCGTGCTCGAGCGCGACATTGTTTTGCCGGAAGGCGCGCCAAAGCTCATGACGACGCTCCGGGAACGCGGTTATCGGTGCCACGAATTGCCGATGACGGAATTCTTGAAGGCCGGCGGCGCCTGCAAATGCCTGACGATGTTTTTGCCGCAACGGGGCGCAATGCCCAACGCGCACTAGCCGACGGTCACTTTCGTCGCTTCAGTATCATGGGCATGCCGTAACGTGAGCCGAGCGTGAGTTGCGGTTCGAGTTCCACTCGATGGCCGGGGACAACTTGCATTCGCCACCGCTTCGCCAGGATCGCGATCATCAACATGCCCTGCGTCCAGGCAAAACCTTCGCCGATGCATTGCATGCTTCCGCCGCCAAAGGGAAAGTAACAAAATTTCGGACGCGCTGCCGTCGCTTCCGGCGTCCAGCGTTCGGGATCGAAACGTTCCGGGTCGGGAAAATACCGAGCATCGCGGTGCATAAGGAACTGGCTGACATGGATGTAGGATCCCTTTGGAATGATCCAACCATTTACGCGCACATCGCGCAGCGCATGCCGGCCGATGATCCAAACCGGCGGGTAGACGCGCATCGATTCGGCGAAAACCATTCTGGCGTAGGACAATTTCTCGAGGTCGCTGACCGACGGTATTTCCGCGCCGAGTGCCGAATCGAGCTCGGCGTGCAATTTCCTGGTCACGGCCGGATGTTTCGCAAGCAGGTACCATGTCCACATCGACGCGGTGGCAATGGTTTCAAGTCCGGCCACGAAAAAGGTGAGAATCTGGTCTCGTACTTTTTCGTCGGTCATCTTCTTGCGCGATTCCTTGCTCTTCCGCACGAGGACAGAAAGTAAATCCGGCTGATCGGCCAGTCCGGCATGTCGCTCGGCAATCATTTGTTTGAAGAATTCGTCGAGCCGTTTTGACGCGCGCCGGAAGCGATAGCTCGCCGGCAGCGGAAGTTTCTCTAGCTTTTTGCTGACCAGGAGCAAATTGTTGAAATGCGTGGCCGCGAGCACGGTGAGTAACGCATCCCGCAATTCGGTTGCTTCCGATTCAAGATCGACATTAAGCAATGTTTTCCCGGTGATCCGCATCGCCAGCCGCATCATCTCGTCGGCTATATCTACTTTTGCGCCATCGCGCCATCGATCGCTCCA
>CATPAW010000098.1 GCA_955652255.1 uncultured Chthoniobacterales bacterium
CGGCCACGTCGCCGTCACGGCGTGCGTCTTCATGTCGATTACGGCCACCTCGTTCTTGTCTTCGATGTTGCAGAAGACACGCCCGCTCAGCCCATCGGCTGCGGCGAACTCCGGCTTGCCTGACAATGGCACCGTCGCGACCACCTTGTCGATTTTCGCGTCAATCACCGTGGCCGATTTTCCGTGTCCATTAAACGCGTAAACTTCGGAGCGCGTCGGTTCGGATAAAATCGCGTCCGGATTTTCGCCGGTCTCGATCTTTGTAATCGTCTTTAGCGTTTTGAGATCCACCACACTCACGCGCGACTCGGCGCCGTTGCTGGAAAATCCGTGACCCAGTTCCGGCGCGATCGCGAACCCGTGCACGCCGGGCGTGTCCGCGATCTCACCCACCACTTTGTCCTGCGCAAGATCGACAATCACGATTTTGCTCGCGTGGGTGACGTAAAGTTTCCGCGCGGTCGCATCAATCGCCAAATAATCCCAGCCGCCTTCGCCACCGATCGGAATGCTCTTGAGCAACTTATAATTCTGACCGTGCGCTGCTTGCAACAACGCGAGGAACACGAGACCGACGAACATCCGCGATTTCATCTCTCTTCTGTAATGGCAACCGTGACGATGCGCCAACTCAACCGCTTCTCGTCCCCTTGGTCAGATCCTGGGAACGTGATGTGCTGGCAAAGGTGACATGATTGCTGTCCATCGTAGCTCGCGCTGTTTATTGGTTGTTTGGTTTGCCGCAGTCACGCTCTGCTCGGCAAATCGTTCCGATGCCCGCATCGGGGAAACTACACTTCAGTGTGTCGCTCGTTATGGGCCGCCGAAAGACACGCCCTCTTCGAAGATCATGGACAAGAATTCACCGCTTCTTGAAGGAGCGATCCATCACATTTACGAATATCAGGGCTGGAAAATCCGCGCTGCATTCTTGCAACTGGATGGGCCTGCCGTACGAGTGGAATATTCCAAGATGCCAATGGCTGGGGGCAGTCCGTTGGTGCGAGATTACGAGTTGCAAGCAATCATGACGGCCAACACGCCGGCCGGAATGACGTGGACGCAAATCGCGTACGATAATCCTGACTCGCCTAATAAAGGGATCGCAAAGGCCGCTGAAGTCTTGGTTTCGGTTGGCCAAAAGATGTGGCGACGAACCGACGGCGCGGTCCTCTGGTCTCGAGGTGATATAGTCATCCGGCTCGAACTTCTCGCCGCGCGCGAGTACGAGCAGGAGCTTAAGCTTACCAAAGAGCAAAAAGCGCGCGCTTCGGTTCCGCAGTTTTGAAACAGGAGCCGAGTATCGAACGGGTTGACACACCAAATTCATCTCGCACGATGAATTATGCCTACTGTCTTACGAGTTGGGCCTTAGCGTTTTCACTTTTGCAGCCGCGAAAATCACGAACGGCCTCATATTCCATGTGGGGCGCGGCGATTATAAAGCGAAGTTTTGGCTACAACCCATTGCTCTCGCGGTGAGCTTTGGATTCGCCGAACCCGAGCTTCGCGATATCCAACGACTCGTGGAAGAGCATTGCGATGAGTTGATCGAAGCTTTTATATTCGTTTTCATGGCCGGCGTTGAGGAACTCACGTCATCGATTGCGGTACGTTCCTGGGTTGAAGACGGGCGCGTCTGGTTGGAACTATCAGATCAGCGTTTGATTAGTTTTCCAGTCTCGAAGTATCGGCGGCTTGCCGGTGCGCCCGAAGAGCTAGTGAAAAAAGTGCAATTGCGTGCTCAGGGCCGTGCTTTGCGCTGGGAAGAGCTGGAACGAAGACATCTGGGTTGAAGACGCCATCGCTGGACGGTTTCCAAATCCACACGCTCACGCCTGAAGGTTACGTCCGATTTCTTGAGAATCGAGCCGTCGGAAGACGAGCGAGGTAACCCGAAACTGGAGCCATTACCTGTCGGATTATCGCAAAGACACTTTTTTAGCGAGTAACTCCCCCAATTACTGCGCGCGCAACGTCAAATGTTTAGACGTGACTCTAGGGGCCCTGCGCTCTGATCGCTCCCGAGCACACCTTTCCAACCATGATGCATGTAGATACACCCATGATGCATTGCCGGTTTGGCTGATCGTTGATGGAAAATTCTCGGGTGTCGATGTTGCCGCTCATCTTGGCTGTTTCCCATAAGGCCTCAACTCACCTTTCCTGCGCCGGTTCCAAGTTGTTTCGCTACGTCCCGGTTTCATCTGCCGCTTTGCAGTTGTAACGCTTTAAAGATTCAACCCTTCAACGTCCGAGAGGGATCTCAAGAGGCAGCGAGGGCGTCGGCGACATTGCGCCGTATTCGAAACGTCTGGTCCAATCGTGACGTCTTAAAGATTATCCGGACGGTCTCGTGCATCCCGACCAGGAAGAGCTTGCCGCGGTACGCTTCGACCTTTTGCATTCCGTCGATCAGGACGGCCAATCCAGAGCTGTCGATGTAAGATACTTTTGAAAGATCGATCACAAGCTTCTCCGGCTTATCTCTGATCAAGGCGCCCAGTTCGGTGGCGATCCGCGGCGAGACGTCCATATCAATTTCGCCTTCCAGCGTCAGGATATGATGCGATCCTGGCTCGGCCTTACGAATTAGAGATCGAGAAACGGGTGGCCCTTGTTCCTGGCTCGCACTTTTTCTTCGACGCGATGATTTGCTGGGAGGACCCGGGTCAACCAGGACCCCTTCAGGCATTTGATTGGCAAACTGCAAGACCCTGAAACCGAGGTAAGACGGTGGAAGCTTAGCCTTCTTTTCGGGCGATAAATCCGTTTGCACCGCCACGATGAATTCGCGGGCGTGATAGAGGCTCTTGAAAACTCTGGTGACATGCGGCTTGGAACCAAACTCAACGCTGAATCGGGCCGCGGCTTCCACCGCAAGGGAATGCCAATAGCCCGGTTCAAAGGGACGCCAGGTGCGCTTTTCGGCTTCGCGTTCTGTCTCAGAAAGGGAAAGCCATTTGGCGAAGGTCATTGGTGAGAATGCGTGGCTGAAGGTCAAATATGGCTAGATTCTAGCCGGCATCCAGCACTAGCGTAAAGCGAGGGGCGCGAGATCCAATTCTTCCGCGGCTTTCCTTTCACACCGGACTTCCGAACCGAAGTTCTCTTTCCGCTTCAACGATTTAACGCTTCAACGTGGCAAAACCTAAGTGTCGATAGTGAGCTCTGACCCGGAAGTGGTTCATATATGGATAGACGTATATGTGCCTGAAACGGCGTCTGAGGAGATCTGTAGCGGCGGTCGGCGCCTGTCCGGAGCGCAGCGGAAGGAACCGTCGGAATACATATGGATAAACGTATATGTGTATGAAAACGCGCGTTGTGATTC
>CATPAW010000099.1 GCA_955652255.1 uncultured Chthoniobacterales bacterium
AGCGCTCAAATACCAACTCGAGGCGCTGCAGGTGCGGTTTTCGATTTTCGGTGGTCATAGACCGCCGCTACAGCTCGGACGTGCGCAGCGGACTTTCGCCGATCGGCGGATGTTCGGCATCTCGCGATGCGCGATTCAATCCACGCGAAATCAATTTGCCAAACTCCGCGACGTGTTCGGCGATGATTGCTTCCGCCGCGGCAATCTGCTGCCGGCGCAAGGCGAGCGATTGCTGCGCGACCGATTGCAACGAATCGATGTCGTAAAGATAAACACCATCCATCTCGTTGACGCTTGGGTCGACATCGCGGGGCACCGCAATGTCGATGATGAAAAGCGGACGGTCGATCCGATTGCGCAACATCGGCCCGAGATTCTCCGGCATGAGCAAGGGCGCCTCGGACGATGTCGATGTAATCAGGATGTCTATCTCGCGGCATTGCTCGCGCCAGTCATCGAACCCAATGGCGCGACCGTCCACAAGTCGCGCCAGTTCTCGCGCGCGATCCAACGAACGATTGCTCACGCGCAGATCGGTGACACCGCGCGTGACCAGAGCGCGCGACGTACGTTCGCTTGTCTCGCCCGCGCCGAGAACGAGAACCTTGCGCCCGGCCAGGTCGCCAAAGATTTTTTCGGCGAGATCGACCGCGACCGAGCCGACCGAGACCGAGCCGCGCGTGATCTCAGTGTGAGTGCGAACTTGCTTCGCGACGCGGAATGCGCGTTGGAACAAGCGATGCAGATACGGCCCCGCCGCGCCAGACGCACGCGCAGATTCGTACGCTTTCTTCGCCTGGCCGAGAATTTCGGTTTCGCCAACAACCATTGAGTCAAGACCCGACGCGACGCGGAAGAGATGCTGTGCGCATTGCGCGTCTTCGTACCGATAAAACGGAGCCGAATCAGGCGGGATGTGCTTGTCGATCGTACAAGCGAGGCAACGGGCGATATCCAACGTCGATACACGTGTTTCCGATGCGCCGTAAACTTCCACCCGGTTGCAAGTCGTCAGCACGAACGCCTCCACGCAACCAGAATGTCGCAACACACAATCCGTTTCCGCGTTTCCAGCGAAACGTTCACGCGTCTCGACGTCAGCATTGTGATGGCTCAGGCCGACGCAGAAAAGATTCATGGAGTGTGCATCTGGGCGGTGAAAGTGATACCCCAGAGAAGGGTGAGCGCCGCGCTAAATCCGATAATGCAAAGCGCAGCTATGCGTTTCGGAGTAAACCGGCGCAGATGTCGGCCTTGCAAAATCGCACCGTAAAGCAGCCAGACGCCGATCGCGCAAACCACTTGCACCCACGGCAGCGGTTGCCCGACAAAAAAACCGCTCACCAGCCCGACCGTGTAAAGCGCAAATCCCCACCAAAGCAGCCGCGTGATCGCCGCGAAGAGATCGCTCAACGGCGGCAGATGATAAAAAATGGAATGCAACTGATGCGTCTTGAGCTGGCGCTCTTGCACGAGATACATTACGCCCGCGATGCCAGCGAGCGCGAATGCGCCGTAGGCCACGAGCGAGATCGAGGCGTGAAATTCCAGCCACGGATTCGCCGGCAATCGCGCCGGATGGAAATTGTCGATCTTGGCCAGTAACGTAAATGTTTGAATGATAAAAACGAGCGGCGCCGTGAACGCGCCCATCAGCGAAAGGCGATAGGCCGGTCCGATCAGCATGTAAATCAGCGCAATCGACCAGGCGAGGAAAATGAAAACCTCAAACAAATTCGTGATCGGACAGCGGCCAAGTGCATGACCGCGGATCGACAAGAACGCCGTCTGAAAAATAAATCCCAATCCAATCGCGAGAAAATTAAATCGCCCCGGCCGAAAAATTCCCGCGCGCAACGCGATGATCGTGCGCAAGACGGCGGCCAAAAAACAAACAGTCGAAAGGATGAGAAGATGTCGATCCATCGCGCGCAACGATTCTAAGATCACGCGCCTGGCTTGGCAATCCTGCGGCCACGCGAATCATCTGCCGACCACGCGCGATTCAACGGCAGTTGGCAGATCGTTTCTCTTCAGTCTCCACAATAATATCCCAACAAGAAGGAACCAGATGATCTGGGCTAGCATGACCAAATGCACGGCGTGCGCGTTTCCCGAGGCTCCGGCTGCAATGGCAACAACACTGCCCACCCCCAATACGAGGCCATAGATTGCCGAACCCAGAGGAAGTAAACGAGTTTTTAAAATCGAAGCCGACCAGAGCACGATCGCGACGGCCGAAGCCACGACAAAAACCTGCGCAAATGCCTCATTGAGCAGTTCACTATATATAAAGAGAATGCACCACTGCCCACTCGCTGGAGGCTTGTCGAAAATAACATGACGCAGCACGCTTGGGCCGACGAACCCATCAACGGTGGCGGCCGACATCACCGCGGCGGACGCGAATCCATAAATCACGAGGGCTGCAATCGCGATGCGGTTCAGCGCCAGGCAGCGGGTGAGTGCAAGGGCGCCGAGGAACACGATCGACATACTGGCAATGGCGAGCGAATGCGCGCTCACCATCATCGCGGCTGTGTGCGCGAACTTGTCCGGCGCAAACAGATCGTGACCACCAGACGGGTGAATAATCAAGGTGATGATGGTGCCGATTGTCCCGGCGATTAGTGCGATGCCGCCCGCGCGATTGTCCTTCATGGTTCGCAGCTTGAACACCGAAAATTAAGTTGTCCATTGTGAGCAGCCCGAAATCGAACAGCGAGGCCGCTCGATGTCCAAAAACGCCACTGTCTTGAACCCAAAGATCGATCGGCGCATTCGCCGCACGCGCGACCGACTCGGCGACGCGCTCGTCAATCTCATTCTGCAGAAACCGTTCGAGACCGTCACCGTTCAGGAAGTGCTCGATCGCGCTGAGGTCAGTCGCTCGACCTTCTACATGCACTATCGCAATAAGGAGGACCTGTTTCTCAGCGACGTTGACGAGTTCTGGGAAGGAATGGCCACGGCCCTTGCGCGGCGCAGCGAGGCGTCCGATCGCCTTGCGCCGGTGCGCGAACTATTCGGTCACGTTATCGAGATGCCCCATCTCTCCAGGGCCATGGCCGCCTCAGGCCGTATGCACGATGTCTTTGAATTGGCCGAAGGACATTTCGCAAGAGGAATCGAACAGCGTCTGGCGACCTCGCCGCGCGCTTGCAGAATCAGCTTGGAATCTCGTGTTCCTGTCGCGCACGCGCTCGCTGGAAGTTTGGTCTCGCTCCTTTCGTGGTGGATTCGTCACGGCATGCGCGAATCACCAGCCCGCATGGACGAACTCTATCACTCCATGGCCTGGACCGGCGTCAACTCCGCGATCAATCCTGGACGCGCATCGACAAGAACGCTGTCTAAAAAATAAATCCGAGCCCTAAGATCAGGCGCTCGGCTTGGCAATCCTGCGCGGCGCTTCGGCGCATTGGACGTTGAGCGTTGGACGTTTTCTGAATGCTTATCGTGAATCTCGCTTTGTGCTCGTCATTTGAACCCAGACCCGGCAATCATCCCCGATCATGAATATCAAACGCCTGCTTCTCGCTATCGTCGCTGCATTCGTCGTCATCTTTGCGACCGACTTTCTAATCCATGGCATTTGGATGATGCCCGATTATCGGGCGACACAACAGCTCTGGCGAACCGACTCGGAAATGCAGGCGCGCATCGCCTGGATGTACGCTGCGCAACTTCTTTGGGCGATCACCTTCGTCCTGCTTTGGACTCGCTGGGCCAACACCGCGCATCTTAGCTGCGCCGTGGGCTACGGGTTGCTCATGGGCCTCTTCTCCGGAGTCTGGGCCATCGTCATGTACGTCGTCGTGCCCATGCCCTGTGAAATCGCCGCCAAATGGTTCTTCGCCGGCATTGTGCAATCCATCCTCGTCGGCCTCGTCACCTTCTACGTTTACAAACCGAAACCGCCCCCGCCGAAAATGTAGCTGCGCGCTACATCAGTCGCAGGTTGGGTAACGATACGCCGGTAGTGAAGGTGGCCAAAGAACTGGCTTGCCGTTGTTTCAGTGTGTTTACCGTGAAACGCAACGACTTCGATCGTGCCAGGGGCTTTAAGCTATAGCGAAGTCGGTGTAGCATTTTCTGGCTTGGCAATCCGGCGACTGCACGAATTTCTTCTACTTTCTAATTCCTACTTTTACTTTCTCCGGCAATTGGCTGCATCGCCTGGTTAAGCCCTTCGATGCCCATACCAGCCCAAGCAACGGCGAAGGAACAATAATTCGAGCGCGATCAGATTCGCCCTTCATATAATCTTTAGGGTTAGAATCCGACGAAGAGTGAGGCCATGTGCTGCCGTGTTTTGGCATCGGGCAGCCGGCCAACTCCTGCCGCCATGTTATCTTCGAGGTGTTGCGGATTATTTGTGGCAGGGATCACGCAAGTGACCGCCGGGTGAGCCACAATCCACTTCAACAAAAATTGAGCCCAGGAGTGGCAATCGAATTCCGCAGCCCACGCCGGCAGGGGTTTTGCGGCAATACTTCGAAGCACACCGCCACCGCCAAAAGGACGATTAATAATGACCGCCATGCGAAGTTCCTGGGCGAGCGGCAAGATGCGCTGAGCCGCACCTCGATCCACCAGCGAATAATTGATCTGGACGAAATCGGGCTTCTCGACCCTCATGATTCTTTCTACCTCGCCGAAGCCGCGGTCCTCGGAATAGGTGATCCCGGTATAGCGGATTCGTCCCTTCGACTTCCATTCGCGAAGTGAACCCATCTGGGTTTCGACATCGGCCAAATTGTGCACCTGCATCAGATCGATCTTGCTGGTTTGAAAACGCTCCAATGAGCGCTGCATCTGGGCAATCCCATCTTCCTTACCTTTGGTCCACACCTTCGTCGCGATGAAAAGCGAATTGCGCAGATGCGATTTGGCAGCGAGGTCACCGATCACTCCTTCGGCATTGCCATACATCGGCGAGGAATCGATTACCTTCCCGCCGTGTTTCACAAAAAGCGCCAGCACTTCTCCGAGCGGTTTTAGTTGAGGCGAGCCGGGACGAACGTCGAATGTTACCGCGCTACCGAGTCCAATAACTGGAAGCTTCTCACCTGTCGACGGAACAGAGCGCATCAACCGGGATCCGTCAGCCGCGTAGATGGGCGATGTCCCAATCGGCAGGAACGCGCTGGCAGCAGTCGCGCCGATTAACTTCGCTGCTCGCCGTCGTGAAATCGTATCGTGCATCGTAAGGCGCACACTCACGGTAACATTGGTTGGTTAGGAGTTGCGGTCAAATCGCCGATGACCAATGTGGCAGTTGTGATCGTTAAGAGTGAAGTTTTAGCCGAGCTGGACGCAATCAGATTCGCCCTTCATATAGATCTAACGAGACCAAGATCTTTCTACTTTAGCCTTTTTACTTTTCAATTTCCTTCAGCGGTCGGCTGCAGCGCCTGATTAGGCCTTGACACGCCAAGGAGGATTGAGCCGGTGTTCACCGGCATGGTAAAGGCAAATGATATTGCCAGCGGGATCAACAAGCCGAGCCTCACGCCACAGCCATGGCTCGTCACGGGGCTCCTGCGCAAACTTTAGGCCCATTTCTTTAAGCAGGGCCACCTGTTGATCCAACGATGAGCACTCGAAATATACAATTGTCTGCGCAGGCTCGCCGACTGCATCGACCGCGTGAACCGAGAACGTAGCGTTGCCCACAGTCGACCTGAAGCGGGCGTAGTGCGGCTCGTCAACGATAAGCTCAAAACCCATCTTTCGGTAAAACGCCACAGACGCCGCGACATCAATCGCTGGAAGAGTGACTTGGTTGAGCTCCATAGGCCTAACGAGAATTGGGCCGAATCATTCGGCAAAGTTTTGCGCAATCACTCGGTCTAATCCAGGAGCTTGCCGCCGGTGAGCGAGGGAAAATACTGCATTTGCGCAAGGATGATGGTGTTGAGATTTATTTGCAAGCCACCCCCGCCCGCCAGATGGGACAGCGGGCGGAGAGGGATGAACAAACCAACTACGCGTTCGGCTTGGAAAGGTTTGGAGGCTGGGGCTGCTGTGGGAAAATTTGTCTTCACACAAGCGAATACAGAATCTGGAAATTGAAGTTTTTCGGAAAATTTCGTTTTCTTTGAGAATTTTTTAGAGGCGGCTTTGGAAGCGCTGGCGCGGGTTTTTCTGTAGAGGCATGCGTGTCGCGTACGATTATTCCCTTTTCGCAGCCGGCACGGTTGCCACTACAGTTTCGACGGTCCGTTCGGCTGCGCTCAGGCAGGCGCCGACCCGCTGCTACAAGCCGGAATTCGCAGGCGGCACGCCTGCCGCTACAGGCAGCGTTGACCTTTATCGACGACCGGCTAGCATCGCGCGGATGGCTTCCCATTGGATCGACAAATTGCGCGCGGGCGTGCGCGATGTGCCCGATTTTCCGAAGAAGGGAATCGTGTTCAAAGATATCACGCCGATTTTGAAGGACGGCGCGCTCTTTCGCGCATCGATCGATGTTTTTCTCGAGCGTTGCCGCGGAAGAAAGATCGACAAGATCGTCGGGATCGATGCGCGCGGATTTGTTTTTGGATCGGCCGTCGCTTACGAGCTCGGCGTGGGCTTCGTTCCGCTGCGGAAAAAAGGCCGGCTGCCGTACAAAACCGAGAGTGCGAAATACTCGCTCGAATACGGCGAAGCGGAAATGGAGTTGCACATCGACGCGATCACGCGCGGCGAACAGGTCATTTTGATCGACGATTTGCTCGCGACCGGTGGAACATCGGCGTCAGCGGCGGCGCTCATTGCAAAGGTGGGCGGCGAACTGGTCGAGGCAATCTTCTTGATCGAGCTCGAATTCCTGCACGGCCGCGAAAAGCTCGCGCCCACGCCGGTGATTTCGTTTCTGAAATACTGATTGTCGATCTTCTGTTGTAGCTGCCGGAGCCTGCCCTGAGCGAAGCCGAATGGGTCTCTGGCGGCAGAAAGAATATTCTCCTCGGTCCTGCCGTTGAGGACAACGGCAGCTACAACGCGCTGCCTCTAACGACGACTTCCATCTTAATATTTTGAAAGGCGAGCTGGTCGTGGATCATGCCGAGCAATTCGACGGCGCGCGCATCGGGCATGTGCGCGCAGCGCAATTCGATCCGCGCCGCTTTTTGGGCGAGATCGGGATGCGCTTCGGCCAATTCGCCGTCGAGCAGGAACGAAACGTAGGCGTTGAATTTCTCCTGTAACTGATGCAGCCGCTCCTCCGAGCCGTCCCACGGCCGCGGCTCGTTCATGACGAGCACGATTTCGTCCGTCTTCGGATCATGCGCGAAGACGTCGATGACACCGACGTTGTCCGGATGTTTGATGTTCGATGTTTGAGGTTTGACTGATTCCGCCATTCGATGTTGGACGTTGGACGCCCGCTCGCGAATACTTTCGGAGTTGAGCGTTGGACGTTCAAGGTTGAACACGATGAAAAGCTATTGGGTGCTGACGACTTCCATCGCGCTCGCCGCGGGAAGAAGCCTATCCGCGCAATTCACGCCGGCATTTTTGCAAAACGACAGTTACTGGGGCAACGGCAAAGCCGAGTTCGACATTTATGACGCGCAAATTGTGCGCGAAGGCCAGCCGCGGCCATGCGAGGTGCTGTACATTCTCGCGCGCGAAGCGTTTGATCCGAAGCAATGGACGAAAGTGGACGACTGGAAGCGGCCGGGTGTGGTTCCAGTGGTGAAGCTCAATCAAATCCTGCATGTCCCGACCGGCATTTACGTTTATCAGCAAATGCACTCGAGCTTTTGGAAGATCGACAATGGGTTGTTGCTGAAATGGTCGTTCACGAGCAACGACAGTTTCGGCAACACCTTCAAGGAAATGCGACGGTTCGGAGAAGAGCTCGCCTTCAACTGGCACACTTATTGGGACGGCATGGCCGATGGGAGCGAGAACATCACGCCGCCGGCCAACGGCTATTTTTACGACGAGCTGCCGCTGCGCGTGCGGACGATCGATTTTTCGAAACCGACCGGCGAATTCGAAATTCAACTCGCGCCGAGCGTGATCAATTCAAAAAAGGAGACGATCGTTTTCAAGCCGGCGAAGGTAAATTTCAAATTGAATGACCGGACGATCAATGTCGATGTTGAGCATGACGGCGGTAAAGATCATTTCGTTCTCGATCAGGAATTCCCGTTTCTGCTGCGCGAATGGAGCGCGGGAGATGGTAGTTATTTTAAGTTGAAGCAGAGTTTGAAAATTGATTACTGGAACTACAGCAAGAACGGCGACCGCGAGCGCGCGTTAAAGGATCCGATGCTGCGCCATCCTGATTGAGAATGGTAGGGCGCGACTCCGTCGAGCCGGCAAAAACCAATTGTAGGGCGGCCATCCTGGCCGCCATTCAATAAATCGGCGGCGAAGATCGCCGCCCTACAACGCGACCGCACATCGCATTTGAATCGCGATCACGTGGGAGTTAATTGATTTCGTGCCGAAAACGAAAAGATCGACATCCACGCGGCTGAGGTTGCTCGGCCGGAGCGACGCGCGACTTCCCGCGTCGCCCGCGGAAGCGCGCCTCGAGACATTTCCAAATCCGGCGCGTCGAAATTACCGGATTCATTTTGAGACCGACGATTTCACTTCGCTTTGTCCGGTGACCAGCCAGGCCGATTTCGCCAGGATCGACATCGATTATGCGCCGGACCGCCTCTGCGTGGAAAGCAAGTCGCTTAAGTTTTATCTCGCGTCGTATCGAAACGAGCGCGCGTTCAACGAAGCGGTGACCAACCGCATTCTCGACGATTTTGTGCGCGCCTGTGCGCCGCGCGAAGCAATTGTGACCGCGCAGTTTTCCGCGCGTGGCGGCATCGCGCTCACGGTGCGGGCCGAGTATCCCAACAGAAAAGTTGGCCGCGACGGCCGATGAAACACGCGGTCGTTCTCTTAAGCGGCGGACTCGATTCGACCACCACGCTGGCGATCGCGATCGCGCAAGGCTACGAAGTTTACTCGTTGTCTTTTGATTACGGTCAGCGTCACAACCTGGAACTCGAAGCCGCGCGGCGCGTGGCCACATCGTTAGGCGTAAAGGTGCATCACGTCCTTAAGATCGACATGCACCTCTTCGGCGGATCGGCGCTCACGGCCGATGTCGATGTACCGAAGGGGCGTTCGGAAAAAGAAATCGGCGCGGGAATTCCAGTGACCTACGTACCGGCGCGGAACACGATTCTTTTGGCGCACGCACTCGCCTGGGCGGAAGTGATCGGCGCCGGCCACATTTTTCTGGGTGTAAACGCAATCGATTACAGCGGTTATCCGGACTGCCGGCCGGAATTTATCGCGCTGTTTGAAACGCTGGCCAACATTGGGACAAAAGCTGGGATTGAAGGCCGGCGCTTTCAAATTCATGCGCCGCTAATCAAGTTCTCGAAAGCGGACATCATTCGCAAAGCGCGCGAGCTCGATGTCGATCTTGCGCTCACCCACAGTTGTTACGATCCGACCCCGGATGGTCTTGCCTGCGGGTTATGCGATTCCTGTCAGATGCGTTTGAAAGGTTTTCGCGAAGCCGGTTTAGCCGATCCAATTCAATACGCGCCTGTCGCGCCGTAGCTCTGGGCAAAGGCGGAGCGCGATGAAAAACATTTTATTCTCACCAGGGCCGAGCAGCGCGCCGTGATCGTTATCTTGATGGCGCTGCTTGCCGCGACGATCGCGAGACGTTTTCTGGAAGACCGCTCACACATTCCGGCGTCAACATCGACATCAACTCATGCCGTCCCGACACCATCGCCTGCCCACGCGGAAGAAGATGCGGCAGCGCCCGACGAGAATCCTTAGATCGACAAACTACTCCGCACGCAAACCGGGGATGCGCGCGTAGCCGACAAAGGCCGGTCCCGGCTGTTTTTCCGATTTCGGTCCCAGGCGCGACACCTTGAAATCGAAAACGCTGACGCCAAAACGCGATTGGCCTTTGTAAGTGCGGCCGTCACTCGCGCCAACCATAATGCGTTGGTTGGTCGTTTTCTCGCGGCCGAGATAAATCATCGTGTGCGTAATATCGGGATCCCGGTTAACGCTGTAAGTGCCGGTCCAGAAAAACAGATCCCCGGGCTTGAGCGCGTCGAGCTCGAAAGTGTCGTCGCGATGCGCAAGGACGGCCTGGAAATTTCCACGTTTGCGCACCCAAATATATTGTTCGCGTGCATCGCGCGGCACGTCCTTGATGCCAGATTGCGAAAGCACGTAATAAATAAAGCCCGAGCAATCCATTCCGCCGTTTGCCGGATCGGCCGAGCCATATTTGTAGCCGAGATTTTGCGTCGTCAGGCTGAGGGCCAGATCGATCATTTTGCGAATTTCAGGCGAATAATTGTCGTAACCCGAGATTTCCGCCGATGAGATGGTCGCATTTGGCGCCGGCGTTAGCTTTTCAGACGGTGTTGCAGTTGCTTTAGCTGTGGGTGATGCAGTTTCTTCCGCGACCGGCGATGGAGTTGTGCGAGGTCTGGCGCGCGGTCCGGGACTAATCGGACGAACCGGTTCCAATAATTGAGATCGTTTACGGCGTGGCGAGGGCGATGCCTTGACCGGCGCGACCGATCGCTCCGGGATGGCGGTCGGCGAGACTGATGGCGATGCGCTGGGCGACGGAGAAGGCGTCGAGGCCGGCCTTTCTTTCTTTTTCGTTGTCGGTCTTTTGCGATGTTTCGTTGGAGTCGGCGTCGGCGTTGGCCTCGACCTTGGCCGCACGAAAAAATTTTTTAATTTATCTCCAAGCGATTCCTCTCCTTCCTGTGCACCACGCGCCTGGCTGGCGACCGCCATCACGACTATCGTCGCGATCACAATCACTGAGCGCAGTCTTATTTTCACACACTGTTTCCTTTACCTCAGGGTCGCAAGTTCCTCCATGACTGCTTGATTCATTCGGATGCCGGCATCGAGATTCTCCAGCGGAAAATTCTCGTTCGGCGAATGAGCGCGGCAGCCGGGCAGGGCGAGTCCGAGCAAGAGCGTCTCCACGCCGAGGACATTGCGAAAATCGGAAACGATCGGGATGCTGCCGCCTTCGCGAATGAGCGCGACCTGCGCGTTGAAAGCCTTTTGCAAGGCGCGCTGCGCGGCCTGGCCGAAACGATTATACGGATCGGTTAAATACCACGGGCCGTTATGACCGCTGGTCATCGCGAGCGTCACACCAGCCGGTAAATTTTTTTCAAGATGTTTTTTCGCCAGGGCGATGATCTCATCTGCCTTTTGGTTCGGCACGAGGCGAAACGTCAATTTTGCGATCGCATGACTTGGAATGACGGTCTTTGTCCCCTGCCCTTGATAACCTCCGCCCACACCGTTGATCTCCGCCGTCGGTCGCGCCCAGATCCGCTCCAAAGTGCTGAAACCCGCTTCGCCAAAAAGCGCCGGCGCACCAGTTTCCTTCAACACCTCCGCATCAACATCGATAGGTAATTTTTTCCACGCCTCGCGTTCCCAATCTTCCAGCGGCGCGACGTCATCATAAAAACCGGCGATCGCGATGTGTCCATTACGATCGTGCAGAGTGGCGAGCAATTGCGCCAGCGCCGTAGCCGGATTCGCCACTGCCCCTCCGAAAATTCCGGAATGCAAATCGATCTTCGCACCGGTCACTTTTAATTCCAAAGCCGCGACTCCGCGCAATCCATAACTCAAGGTCGGCGTATGCGGCGCAATCATTCCGGTATCAGACACAACCACGACATCACAACCAAGCTCGCTGCGATGTTGATGAAGGAAATTTCCCAGATTGCCGCTGCCGATTTCTTCTTCGCCTTCGATGACGAAGTGAAGATTCACCGGCAATTCGTTGCGTTGTTCCATCGTTTCCTGCACGCCGAGAATGTGCGATAAAATTTGCCCTTTGTTGTCGGTCGCGCCGCGCGCAAAGACATATCCATCCTTCAAAACCGGATCGAACGGCGGCGAATCCCATAGCTCCAGCGGATCGGGCGGCTGCACGTCGTAATGCCCGTAAATCAAAACCGTGCGCCGCCCTTCCCGATGTTGGTTGCGCGCCCAAACGATCGGGTGCCCAGGGGTTGGAACCAGTTCCGCCTTCAATCCAATACCAGTCAGTTTCTCGACCAGCCAGTGCGCACATTCGCTTACTCTCTCCGAATAATCATCGTCCGTGGAAATGCTTGGAAACCGCAGAAACGAATAGAAATCTTCAAGATGACTGGCGCGCATAGTTGCACTCTAGCGAAAAAATCTTTGCGGCGAAGCCAGTTTTTGCACCATGAATCGGCACGAAAGAAGATGTCGATCTTGCAAATGACGAAGCCCGAAGGACGAAGGAAATCCGAATACTCAAATGATCGAACGAGCCATCGGCGCTTTTTTCGTCATTCCTCCGTCATTAGAAATTCGTCATTTGTCATTAATTTTCGGAGCGGCCCCAAAAGCACAAAATCTAGCGGTCGAGCGGCGGGCCGTCCCCCGCCAATTGTATGATTTTGCCCTTGTAACCCCGTCTCACTCGCTATATTCACGGTCGAGGCTGGCATTTTAGCCGCGGCATGCATTTACAATCGCTCGAACTTCTCGG
>CATPAW010000100.1 GCA_955652255.1 uncultured Chthoniobacterales bacterium
CGGCCACTGCTCCTGCGGTGTCACCCTGGTGGAAGTGGATGGAATTGCGGTGGCCGGCAAGATGGTGACTTTGCGGGACGACGAACTTCCTCACGAGGTGCGTGTTGTCCTAGGACACTAAAAGAAAGACAAGTGTAAGTCTGGCGCGGTTATTCGTCAACAATTCGTCAAATAAATCGCAATGCTAATAGTAACACAGCGCCCTTTGGAGGTGCTGAGAATGGATTGTGTACGACAGCCAAACCTGCTGCGACAAATCCGGTCGACTGTCATCCAAATGCAAATTAACCGTAGGCTCTAAATCAGTAAGACGCTGATTAACGGGGCATTATAAATCGGAGCCTACGGGGCTCGAACCCGCAACCTCCGCCGTGACAGGGCGGCGCTCTAACCAATTGAGCTAAGGCTCCTCGCGAAACGAGATTGTAGAGGCGGCCGTTCTCAGCCGCAAGCAACGTGACGTTGCATCCAGCATCTGCACATTCCGCAGCGCGCGCCCGTGTCCGATCTTTTCCGCAACACAAGATCGACATGTTGGGTTGAACATTTAATGCACCGCCAGGTCAAAGTTTGCGAAGTTTCGCGGAGAAAGTTATAATCGCATTCGATTTGGGAATGGACTGGGAACGACGATGAGCGACGATCGCAAAGGATTCGAAAACTTCGGCGAAGACCCACGTGATCTTCCATTTCTCGAGCAGTTTGATCGCGTAATTGCGTCCCTCCCACCGGGTGATCCCATCCGGCGCGAGTTACTCGATTTGCGACCGGAAGTCTCCGATCGAGAAGAAACGATTGTCGAAGCGCGCCGGGTGATTGAGAAGCTGGAGGAAGTCATTAAGAAAGTGACTTCGCCGGCCAATCGCATCGGCACGTTTCTTGGCGCGACCTCGCGCGACACGGCGCACATCGTCGTGGGCGGCGCCGATTATTATTGCAATATCGATCCGCGTATTCCACTGGCGAAATTGAAAAATGGCACGCGCGTGTTGGTCAACGAAGCGTTCGTCATCGTCGGCGATCTTGGATTTGAAACGGCCGGCCCGGTGACAAGAATTACCGAGGTGATCGGCGAGGATCGGTTGCGCGTCGGCTCCGAGCATGGAACCCAATCGATGGTGCTGCAACGCTCGGCCGATCTGGCCACATCGACATTGAAATCGGGCGACGAAGTGCGGGTCGATTCGAACTATCGAATGGCGCTGGAGATGCTCTCGAGCACGAAATCGCACGAGCATTATCTCGACACTGTGCCCGAGCTGCCGTGGGATAAAGTCGGCGGCCAGGAAGCGGCGCTTCAGGCGATCAAGGACGCGATCGAGCTCCCGCTTCTACATGTCGATCTTTTCAAAAAATTCCAGCACGCCACTCCGAAAGGTTTTCTTCTCTACGGTCCGCCCGGTTGCGGCAAAACGCTCATCGGCAAAGCAACCGCCTACAATTTGACCAAACAGCTTCGCGCAAAAACCGGAGTGGAAATGCGCGAATATTTCATGCACGTCAAAGGTCCCGAGATTTTGAACATGTGGGTGGGTGAATCGGAGCGGATGGTGCGCGAAATTTTTGCGACTGCGCGTGAAAAGCGACGGGAAGGTTTCATGCCTTTTCTTTTTATCGACGAGGCCGAATCGATCCTCGGGACGCGCCGCGCCTCGCGTTACGCGAATATTCTGTCGACGCTCGTGCCGATGTTCTGCTCGGAAATGGACGGGATCGATTCGCTTAACGACGTCGTCATTATCCTCGCTTCCAATCGGGCCGATTTGATCGACCCCGCCATCCTGCGTCCCGGACGGATCGATCGCAAAATAAAAGTGAATCGTCCGAACAAACAGGGCGCACGAGATATTTACCGAATTTATCTGACGAACGATTTGCCTTACGATGGAGCCCTTAGCAAGGAGAGCGCCGTGATCGGCGAGGCGATCGACCAGTTGATCGATCGTTTGATTGAGAATCAATTTACCCGCCGCGAGGAAAATAAATTTCTTGAAGTAACGCTGCGCAGCGGACGAAAAGAAGTTCTCTATCGCAGCGACTTGCTCAGCGGCGCGATCATTGCCTCCATTGTTGAGCGAGCTAAGGCGATCGCGATCAAGCGCGCGATAGCGACGCAACAGGAAGAAGGAATTCGCGAAGACGATCTGCGCGTTTCCTTCAACGCCGAGTACATCGAGAACGACATCTTCCCGTCGACCGACGTCACCGAGGAGTGGCTCAAGCTTATCGACTACGATCCCGAAAACGTGGTGAAGATCGCGCCAGTGAAGCCAATGTCCGACTCGCGATCGCGCGCATCATCCGGCGTCATCTGATGCCTCTGCAACTTTAGGGGAAGCGGTTAGCTTCCCGCTATTATGGGCGAACCGCGCGCGGAAATGAAACGCGTCTTCGGACTCGAGACCGAGTACGGCATCACGGTCAGCGGCGCGGAGAATGTCGATGTTGTAGCAGAGTCGATTGAGCTGGTGCGGCGCTACACCGAGCACGGCGCGCTCATGAAATGGGATTACGAACTGGAGGATCCGCATCTGGATGCGCGCGGTTTTCGCGCCAGGGAATTGCTCCAGGACACTGACGAATCGGCTTATTACGAGATCGACAAGAATCGGCCGCTCAGTTTCGAGGAAATCAAAAGCGACCTTGTCCTTTCAAACGGCGCGCGTTTTTACAACGATCACGCGCATCCGGAATATTCCACGCCGGAATGCAGCATGCTCAGGCAAGTTGTCGCGCAGGACAAGGCCGGCGAACGCATCTTGGCCGAGTGCGCGCGACGTCGAAACGCGAAACTTCCACCCGGGTGCGAGGTTCGTCTTTACAAAAACAACACCGACTTTATCGGGCACAGCTACGGTTGCCACGACAATTACCTGATGCGCCGCGATGTGGCGTGGGACCAACTCGTTGCCGCCATCCTGCCGTTCTTGATTACGCGCCAAATTTTTGCCGGAGCCGGGAAAATGGGCATTGAAGCCGAGAGCGCGGCGAGTCAGCCCGGCGTGTATCAAATTTCGCAACGCGCGGATTTTTTTAGCGTCATCGTCAGCATCGACACGATGAACCGGCGGCCGCTCATCAACACCCGCGACGAACCGCATGTCGATGCCAGCCGTTATCGACGCTTCCACGTCATCCTGGGCGACTCGAACATGAGCGAATGGGCGACGGCGATGAAAATCGGGACGACCGCGTTCGTGCTCGATCTGATTGAACGCGGCGAGGCGCCACAGCTTGAAATCGCGCAGCCGATTGATGCGAACAAATCGATCAGCCGCGATCAAACCTACGATTGGATCATCGAGCTCAAGGATGGCCGGAAGATCTCTGCAATCGATGTCCAGCGCATTTATCTCCGGGCTGCCGCCAAGATCGACATCTCGGAAGATCGACAATGGATTTTGGGGGAATGGGAAAATGTCCTCAATGATTTACAGCGCGATGTGATGACGACGCGCGATCGCGTCGATTGGACGGCCAAGAAATTTCTGCTCAATACGTTGCAGGAAGAAGAGAAGCTTTCCTGGGGCGACCCGTGGCTGCAATCGATCGATCTCGAATATCATAATGTCGATCTTGAGCGCGGATTGTATTACGAGCTGGTGCGTCAAGGCTCGATGCGTCGCGTCGTGACCGAGGACGAAATCAAGATGTCGATCTTTACTCCGCCGGAAACGACGCGCGCATTTTTCCGTGGTCGCTCGGTCGCCCGCTTCAACGACGAAATTTCCTCGATTCAGTGGGACGAAATAGTTTTTGCAAATGGATCGCAGTCGCGCCGCGTCGCTTTGCCGGAAGCATTAATGGATGCGCGCCTCGAGGCTCTCATCCACGCCGCCCGCAATGGCAAAGATTTCGCTGAGTTTATGAGAGCGCTCAGCGCGATTGATTGACTGGAGGGACTCGCGCTGTCGTGTCCCATATTAATTCACGGCGCCGACGGCGCGGCGCCCTCCAATTTATGACCAGGTGATCAGCCGCAGCTCGTGTGTTTGCATGAGGCGCGGGTGCGTCGGGACGACGCGAACACTGAATCCGTAGGCGCCGCTCTCGGACGCCGGAACCAATCCCTGGTAAAGATAATTGCCGTCACCATCGACCTGGCTGCTTTGATCGAGAACGGTGGCGGTGGGATTGCGAATGCTGCCATTATCGGCTTCGCCGTGGTAGGCTTCGACGCGAACGTGTTTCGGATCGACCGCACCGAGATGAATGCGTGCGCTTAGTTGCAGCGATTCGCCGACCGAAATGTTTTGTCGATCTTGATTGCCGACTTGCACGTCCTGAATACGCACCTGGGGCCAATCTTTGCGAATGGCCGCTTTCCACTGGCTCAATTGCGTCGCGGCGGCGCAACTGTCGCGCGAAAAGCCCTCTTGTGATTTAGCGGCGGGAATGTAGAGCCGCTCGGCGTATTCCTTCACCATCCGGTGCGTGTTGAAGACGGGTGTGACGGTGCGAATTGATTCGCGCATCAACTGCAACCAGGCGAGGGGAAGTTTGCCGTCCGGCTTCGCATAATAAAGTGGGATGATCTGGTTTTCGAGCAATTGATAAAGGCTGCTCGCGTCCACGTCGTTTTGAAACTCGACCGTGCCGTTGTCGATCTCAGGGCTAATCGCCCAGCCGTTGTTGCCGTTGTAACCTTCGCGCCACCAACCATCGAGCACGCTGAGATTTATTCCGCCATTCGGAGCCAATTTCATTCCACTCGTGCCGCTCGCTTCCAGCGGACGGAGCGGATTGTTCAACCAAAGATCGACACCCTGCAAGAGACGACGCGCGATATAGCTGTCGTAGTCCTCGAGAAAGACGACCCGGTTTTCGAAACCGGTTTCGCGGCTGAATTTGTAAACCTCTTGGATGAGGGCCCGGCCACCTTCATCGCGCGGGTGCGCTTTGCCTGCGAAAATAAATTGCACCGGGCGCGTCGTATCGTTGAGCAATCGCTTCAACCGTTCTTGGTCGCTGAACAAAAGCGCACCGCGTTTGTAAGTCGCGAAACGACGCGCAAATCCAATCGTTAAAATTTCCGGATCGAGAATCTGGTTGGCGTTGCGAATCGCTTCCGGCGATTCACCGATGCGCTCCCGGCGCATGCGGACGCGTTCGCGGACAAATTCAACGAGACGATGTTTTAGTTGTTGGTGCGTTTCCCATAATTGCGCGTCGGGAATGTCCATGACGCGGCGCCAAAAATCCGGCTCAGTGAGATGCTCTTCCCAATCGCCGAGGTGCTTGCCATAGAGCGCGGAAAACTCCGGCGCCATCCAGGTTTTGGTGTGAATGCCGTTGGTGATGCTGCTGATCGGCACTTCGTGGACAGGAACGGCGGCCCAGACATCTTTCCAAAGTGAGCGGCTGACTTCGCCGTGCGATTTGCTCACGCCGTTCGCGTGACGGCTCAGCCGCAGCGCGAGGATCGTCATGCTGAAAGGGTCCGAACGATCGACGCGCGTCTGGCCGAACGAGAAAAGTTCGTCAAACGGGATGCCCAGTTCCCTGGCGAAATCGCCGAAATATTTTCGCATCATGTCGCGGGGAAACGAATCGTTGCCGGCCGGCACCGGAGTATGCGTGGTGAAAACGTTCGCCGCTGCGACAACTTGAAGCGCGGAATAAAAGTCGAGCCTCTTCTCGATAACATTCAGTCGGATGCGCTCCAGAGCGAGAAAGGCCGAGTGGCCCTCGTTCATGTGAAAGATTCCGGGTTCAATTCCGAGCCCGCTGAGAGCTTTCACGCCACCGATCCCAAGTGTGATTTCCTGGCGCATCCGCATTTCCAAATCACCGCCGTAAAGCTCGGCCGTGATCAGGCGATCTTCCGCGCTGTTTTCGGGCGTGTCGGTGTCGAGCAGATAAAGGCTGACGCGGCCGACCTGGAGCTGCCAAACTTTGGCAAAAACTTGTCGGTCCAGGATTGGAACCGAGATCAGAAGATTGGCGTCACCGCGCCGCACCTCGCGGATCGGCAGGTGATGAAAATTTTGATTCAGGCTGATCGCCTGTTGCGCTCCGTCTCTGTCGATCTCCTGCTTGAAATAACCGTGGCGATAAAGCAGGCCGATCGCGACAAAGTTGAGATCGAGATCGCTGGCCGATTTGCAATGGTCGCCCGCCAAAATGCCCAAACCGCCGGAATAATTTGGGATCGATTCGTGAAAACCGAACTCGGCCGAAAAATAGGCGACCGGTTTCGTGATCGCGCTGCCGGCCCCGATTTTCCCGTAGGTGTCTGTCCGCGCCAGGTAATTTTTGAAGGCCTCGTACGTTTCCTTCAGCTCGCGCAGGAAACCTTTGTCCTGCGAAACTTCTTCGAGGCGCGACTGGCGCGAGAGCTGGAGCATGCGCACGGGATTGTGATTCGTCCGGTTCCAAAGCTCGGGGTCGAGATGCCGGAAAAGGCGGCGCGCGGAAGGCTCCCATGTCCACCAAAGATTGAAGCTCATCTCGCGCAGCGGCTCGAGCGCAGCCGGGAGAGTCGGCGTCACGTTATAAGTTTGAAAGGTCGGCATGCGCGCAGAGGGGAGGAAATTGAGCGGGAGTTAATCAGGAAAAGTTCATGGGGCAAGTATTGCCTCGAAGGAAGATGTCGATCTTTTCCGGCGCTTTCAATTTCCGAATAGAAGCGTCAACTCTTTTTCGGTGCGATTGCGAGCCCGGCGAAAAAGCCTGTGATCAATCCGCATAGATGCGCCGCCATGCTGACTTGCGGCGTGGACAGATCGAACGCGACCTGAATCACAACGATCATGGCGATGTTGGCCAAGCGCTGCCTGGCGCGCGGCACGTGATGATGACGAAGTAAAAATCCCGCCCATGCACCGACGATACCCATTACACACCCGGACGCGCCGACGAGCTGTGCAGCGTGAACGAGACCAAACAGGGTGAGTAGCACAACGCCCGCGCTGGATCCAAATCCGGAAATCAAATAACAGGCCGTGAAACGCAACGCGCCGATCGATCTCTCCAGCGGCGGGCCAAGAACGTAAAGCGCAAAAAGGTTGAAAAAGAGATGCGCGGAGCCGGCATGTAAAAAAAGTGCCGTGAAAAGACGCCAGTACTCGCCCTGCACAACGACCGCGTAAGGTTCGAGCGCACCGAGCTGGTGCAAAGTTCCAGGATCGGTCCAATTACCGAATGAAATCTCGAAAAGGAACACGGCAATATTCAGGAGAATAAAGACGAGAACCGCGGGCGCTTTCCAGAGATGACGATGTCGATCTTGCTGTCTCATCCCGCGTTGGATCGGCCGGGGCGAGACAGCATTTTCATCATTCTGACGCGATTCCAGGACGCGAAAAAAGGCAACCTGCTCGCGCAACTCTGCGCTCGGATGGAGAATTTGGAGCCCGGTCGCGAGTTTTCTCGCTGATCGGTAGCGATGTTGTGCGGCCAGCTCGGTCACTTTTCGCAACCCGATCGCAGGAACAAACAAGAGCGCGAACCAAACGCTGCCGCCGATGTATCCAGCTTGTTGCCGGAAAACAACCCAGGATGCGGCCGTAATCGCGAGAACGACGAGAGCTGCGATGCGCCAGCCACGATGAGTTCCACCAGGACGCCACGCGCGCGCCAAAACCAGCAGCGGCGAAATCACTGCGATGAAAAGAAAAATGTGATTCAAGTCCACCATGTCGATCTTAGCGATGAGGACGCAGTTTCATTGAAAGTTGGACGTTGAACGTTGAGTGTTGGACGTTCAACTTAAGAAAGACAGAATGCGCATTACGGTCACCTACTATCTCGACGTTATTTCCTCGTGGTGTTTTTGGGCGGAGCCGGCTTGGGCGGACCTAAAAAAACGGTACGAAGGCAAAGTGGAATTCGGTTGGAAGATCGCGCTGCTCGACAAAACCGGACTGCCGCTTTCGCGTGCGCAGGAGGCATGGTTTTATCGCCGTAGCGGAATGCTCATGCGCTCGCCAGTTATGCTGAGCACCGCTTGGTACGATGAACCCATCCGGTCGGAATATCTGGCGCCAAATTGCGTGGCGGTCGCCGCCAAAGATTATGGAATTATCGACGATCGCGTTCGGCTTGCCCTCGCATACGCGGGCTTGCGCGAGGGAAAGCGAACCGGCGAATGGGAAATAGCCGCCGAGATCGGCGCGCGCCCCGCGAATGTCGATGCAAAAAAATTACTCGCGCACGCGCGTTCGCCAGTTGTTGAAGCGCGGGTGCGCGCGGACACGGCCGATTTTCACTTGTTGCAAGTGACGCAGCGGCCAACCTTCGTGCTCGACAGCGAAATTGGGGACCGTGCGGTATTCTCCGGCTTTGCGAAATTGCAACCACTGGCCTCGGCGCTCGATGCCATGCTGGACGACGCCGAAGCTTATTCGGCATTTGCCGCCCATTTCGGCGCGCCACCTGCTCAATGAAAACAAGATCGACAATCAGATTCATCTTGCCAGCGCAGAAATGTTGCTTACAACTTCCCCTCGGCTCGCGATTTGCGGGCCTGTCGTCGCGGTCATCGCAGCCGCGGCGAGGCCGAGTGTGTCAGCGTTTTGCGAAAGCCGAACGTTGAGGATTTGCGATGAATGAAATAACGGCGTTACGGTGCACTCCCGCTTCGCCGGCCAGGAGCTTGATTTAATCTGCAACCACAATTTCGTGTAAACGGTCGGATTCGCGCCCGCGAAGTCCGGGTCATTTTAGGCTCCTCCGGTCAACAGCTTGGCGTCATGAAATTGTCCGACGCCTTGCGCGAAGCTCAAGGTCGCGGTCTCGATCTTGTGGAAGTTGCGCCCACGGCGGCGCCGCCGGTTTGTAAGATCGTCGCGCTGGGAAAGTTTCGCTACGACATATCGAAGCAGGAAAAGGACAAGAAACCGTCCGGCACGAGACTGAAGGAGATCAAGTTCCGGGTGAACATCGATGATCACGATTACCTGACGAAAATTCGGCACGGCGAAGAATTTCTCGAGCGCGGCAACAAGGTGCGTGTCCAACTCCAATTTCGCGGCCGCGAAATGGCGCACCAGGAATTTGGCATGCAACTGATGGTGAAGGTGCGCGACGATCTCTCCGGCATGTCGCAAGTGGAAATGGAGCCGAAGATCACCGGCCGCAACGTAACCATGACGCTTTCGCCGTTGCCTGCGAGCCGCCGGAAGAGGCGATTCGCGCCGCCGAAAGAAACGGTCGATTCGCAGAACGGCAGCAAGTCTTAAGCTGAGGCTTAAGGCGGATCGCCAGTTGTTTCGGGCGAAATCTCGGCGGATGTTTCGCTGAGCGTTGGAGCGGCTTCGTCCACTCGCAGGATGCGCAGCGCGCGACCGCTTGTTTGGTCGATTTCGATCAAAGCGCCACGCAGCCGCACTTCTCCGGCCGCGACCGGAAATGACGCGGGCAGATTTGAAATGAAACGTTGCAGGATCGGCTCGATAGCGCGGCCCAGAATGGAATTGACCGGGCCGCACATTCCCGCGTCGCACATGAACGCTGTGCCGCCGGGAAAAATTTGTTCGTCCGCCGTTTGCACGTGCGTGTGGGTGCCGATCACAGCCGAAACTTTTCCATCGAGAAACCGGCCGAGCGCGATTTTCTCGCTCGTCGTCTCACCGTGGACATCGACCACGATGTTCGCGGTCTCGTTACGCATTTTTGCGACGGCTGCTTCCACGGCCTGAAACGGGTTCTCCAGAATCGGCTGCATAAACGTGCGCGCTTGCACGTTGATTACGCCGATTTTTGCCTTGGCCGTTTCCAGCACGATTGTTCCATGGCCGGGCGCTCCAGCCGGATAATTTATCGGCCGGAGCAGCCGCGGCTCGAGATCAAGAAAGGAGACAACGTCTTTTTGGTCCCAAATATGATCGCCGGTCGTGATCACGGACACGCCCGCGCGCAAAAGCTCGATCGTGATCTTCCCGGTAATGCCGCGACCGCCGGCCGCGTTCTCACCGTTGACGATCGTAAAATCGATCGCGTGCTCTTCCTTCAATTGCGGCAATCGCGCGATGACTGCCTTGCGTCCCGGCTCGCCAACGACGTCACCCAGGAAAAGTATCGTTAGCATCCGACGAGCATCGTATTAAAGAGAGCGAAATCCAATTGTCGATGTTCCGTCGCAGGGGAGTGCAGATCCGGGTCGCGTTGCTGGCGCTTTGCTTGTCGATCTTATCGCCGAGCGGTCAGGCTATCGAGAATCTCGGAATTCTCGGGGCGCATCCGCGGTGGAGCGTGCTGGAAAAATATCAGGAGACGATCACGCATGATGACTTCACCCGGCTCGTTCAGGACGTTTATTGCACGCACGGATTCGGCGACGAATCGATCAAGATCGACAATGAGTCGGCGCGAATCTTGACGAATCGTGACGCACAAAGTTTTTTCACCCTGCATTTCGCCAAGGACGAATCTTCGCGCAAACGTGTGCCACGACTTTGGCGTCCAGCGAAATCTTTGCCGCCCACGAAACCGGACAAGCCACTTTCCGGTTTACGCATTGCGCTCGATCCCGGTCATCTCGGCGGCAAGTGGGCAAAGATGGAGGAGCGCTGGTTCCAAGTGGATGAGACGACACCGGTCACGGAAGGCGATCTCACCTTGCGTGTCTCGCGCTTGCTCGCACAGCGACTGCAAAAACTCGGCGCGAAAGTTTTGTTTGTTCGCAATAGCACTCAGCCAATCACCTCAAAACGTCCGGCTGATTTCAAGGAGCTCGCTCGAAAAATTCTCGTCAAGAACGGCGTCCCCCAGCCCCGCATGCGCGGGGAGATTCTCGATCCGAATGATTCGGAGAAAGAACAGACCATTCGCTGGCAAAGCGAAATTTTATTTTACCGCTACAGCGAGATTCGCCGGCGCGCCGTGCTTGTGAACACAAAATTGCATCCCGATCTCGTTTTATGTTTGCACTTTAATGCCGAAGGATGGGGCGATCCCAAGAGTCCGAATCTCGTCGACCCAAATCACCTTCATTTGCTTGTGAACGGTTCGTATTTAAAAGAGGAGTTGGAATTCGATGACGAACGTTTCGAAATGATGCGGCGGCTTTTAAGTCGCGCTTACGACGAAGAGTTGCCGCTGGCCGAAAGCGTTGCCGCTGCGATGGCGAGGGAGACGCAGCTTCCGCCTTACCAATATCCGACCACTCTCACCACGACCAAAGTTGGATCGACCGGTTACGTTTACGCGCGCAATTTGCTCGCGACGCGGCTTTATCGCTGCCCGGTGGTTTATTGCGAGCCTTATGTCATGAACAGTCACGACGCTTTCGCGCGCATTCAGGCCGGCGATTACGACGGCATGCGTGAGATTAACGGCGCCCAGCGAAAAAGTATTTTTCGCGAGTACGCGGACAGTGTTGCCGATGGTTTAGCGGAATATTATCGCAATGTGCGGGGGTTGTAGCCGCCGCTGTCCTCAGCGGCAGATCTGCCGCCAGAGACGGCGGCAACTACAACCCCTCGACCGCCTCGCGAATATCGTCGGGCGTTACATTGCTGGACAAGTGAGCCGAGCCGATTTTCGGCGCGACCACGAAACGGATTTTCCCGGCTTCAAATTTTTTGTCGAACTTCAGGGCGTTAAAAATTTTCTCGCGCGGAAAATCTAGCGGCAGTTGCGTAGGCAATTTGAACGTGCTTAAAAGATGGACAATCGCATCGCGCTGATCGCGCGGCAGGCCGGCTTTTTTGGTCGAGATGGTGCAGGCCGCAACAATTCCGAGACTGACGGCTTCACCATGGAGGAACTCGCGATAATCGCCGGCCCGTTCAACCGCGTGACCGATCGTATGACCAAAATTGAGCAGCGCGCGCGCGCCGGTTCGATCAAGCTCATCTTTGGCGACGATCTTGGATTTTATCTCGATATTGCGGCGAATGAGCGGCTCAAGCTTGCTAAGATCGACATGTTCAAGCGCGTCGAACATTTCCGCGTCGGCAATGATCGCGTGCTTGACGATTTCAGCGAAGCCTTGATTGAATTCACGGCGCGGCAGCGTTTTGAGAAGATCGACATCGTCAATTACGAGCGACGGATGATGAATTGCGCCGATCAGATTCTTTCCGGCGCTCGTATTTACGCCGGTTTTTCCGCCAATCGAGCTGTCCACCATCGCGAGCAGCGTGGTCGGGATTTGCACGTGCGGAATTCCGCGATGGAAAATTGCCGCGACGAATCCCGAAATATCTCCGATCACACCACCGCCAAGACCGATGGCGAATGATTGTCGATCCAACCCGGCAGCGATCATCTGGTCACTAATCCCGCCCGCCTGTGCGAGCGTCTTCGATTGTTCGCCTGCCGGAATCGTAACCACCGTTGGCTGCAAACCAGCTGTCGTTAAATTTTGTTTGACGCGATCGCCAAAGAGCGGTGCGACATTTGAGTCCGAAATGATGGCGCAGTGAAGGTCGCCCAATCGTTTTTTGACAATGTCGCCGACGCTGACGAGCAAGCCGGAGCCGATCAGCACATCGTAGCGGTGCCGACCGGCTCGCACTTCAACTGAGATCACGGATAAGGTGTTTACGGACTCCAGCGTTGAGCGCCAGACGGATCGCTAGATGAATTGGTGTTGTTAGTAAACACGCTCCACGTCATGTTCTCCAAATGCAGGTCAGCGAAGAGCGCGTTGATTTGCTTGCGAGAACTATGCGTGCCTCCCGTTGCATTTCCACCGGGGCTGCTCGTTGCCTGGTTTCCGCCGATTCCGCGAACCGTGACACCCGGCGCGGCTGTGACCGCGGTGCCCAGGAAGCTCACCGTCACCCCTGGAGCTTGAGCGGCGGCGAACAATATAAAAATGGATGCATTGGAAATTTTGTCAGCAGATGTTCCGACAATATTATTGCCGTTTATCCCGTAGCTGACCGGTGTCGCCACAGTGCCTAGTTCCGATGGTGCCCGTGTATCGAAAGGCGATTGAAAAATATTCCAGGCAGCGAGGTATTTTGGATGCAGTTGCGACATCCACGATGTGGCGGGTGAAAACAGGGCGCCGTTGTTGTCATTCATGTACAGCTGCGTCGCGATCCCGATCTGGCGGAGGTTGTTCATGTCTTTTGTTACTTTGGCGCGTTCCAGAACGCCGATGTAAACCGGGTAGGCAATGGAAGCGAGAATGGCAATGACCGCCATCACGATAAGTAATTCGATCAATGTAAAACCGCGGGTGCGCCTTTCCTGCATCTTGACGATGCACGGTATTGATTTTGGCCGTGAGCGAAAGCAAAATCAAAGCTGCGGCGGAAGTTCACTTGACAAAGCCGCTGACAACTTGTGTAACTAAGTCATGCCTGATCCGGTCGACCCAAGCCAGCCGCCACCCGTCTCCGATCAAGATCCAGCGGCGACCTCAAGATCGACATCGACGGGTTTGCCGGCAAATGTGGCCGCGGCGATCGCCTGTATTCCGTTAATCGGCGGCATCATCTTTTACATCCTTGAAAAACAGGACAACTTCGTGCGCTTTTATGCGATGCAGTCGATCATTTTCGGCTGCGCCTGGTTCCTTTTCAACATTGTCTCGGCTGTCGTGCATGCCGTTTTTTCCGCCATTCCGGGCATTGGCGGCATTCTTGTTTTCTTCTGGGCGCTAATCGCCGCGCTCGTGCACCTGGCATTTCTTGTCGTAATGATCATCGCGATCGTGAAGGCATTCACCAATGTGCGCTGGGACATTCCCTATGTTGGGCCGATTGCGCGCAAACAGGTGGGAGAGGCGTAATTGTCGGCGCGCCGCTGTGCGGCGCGTGGTTGTGGGCCAGGGTAAGATCGGCAAATGTTTTTTCGGATCCGCGCGGCGCTTCGCAGAGCGAAGCGGCTACAGTTGACCGAGGAGTTTCACCACCACCTCGGTCAAGATTAGCTCGTGATCGAGCTGCGTGGTCACCAGTTTCAAATTCGCTTCGAGACAGGCCTGCATTCCATCAATTAGTTGTTTGGTTTCAAAACGATGAGCGTTTTGGGCGGCGATCCCGAGTGCGTAAGCGTTGATCGTGCCGTCTTTTTTTCGCGGCAAATGCTGCGTCGCCTCCGCGGGCAAACGATTGATCGTGGAAATGAACTGGAATGGGGCATGCGGACGCGGCAACCGGTGCCGCTCCATCAGATCTTTTGCGAGAAGTAAATTGCGAACGGTGGGCAAAACCGCGATCAGTAAAATGCCGATGGCGCTTTCGCC
>CATPAW010000101.1 GCA_955652255.1 uncultured Chthoniobacterales bacterium
TCCGCCGAGCACGGCGTCGGCATCGCGCGCACCGAATACATGCGCGAGCAACTCGGCGATGAGCTGCTCGGCGTGATGCGCGAAATCAAACACGCCTTCGATCCGAAAAATATTTTTAACCCGGGGAAAATCTTCGATGACGGCCGGCACAAGATCGACAATCACTTGCGCGAGAATTTTGCGCGGCCGCTCGAGTTGCCATTCAAGCCGCGACTCGCGTTTGCCTTCAAGGATCGGTCGTTCATCGGCAATCTCGAGCAATGCAACGGCTGTGGCGGTTGCCGAAAAGACGCGCCGATCATGTGCCCGACGTTCATCGCGACCGGTGACGAGATCATGTCCACGCGCGGACGCGCCAACATCATTCGCGCCGCGCTCGAACGGCGCACGACCGGTCATGATCCGCTGCGTTCCGCCGAATTGGATGCAGCGCTGAGCAATTGCCTTTCCTGCAAAGGTTGCACGCCGGAATGCCCGTCAAACGTGAACCTCGCGTTGCTCAAAGCGGAAATGCTCTACGCGCGGCATCAGCGCGATGGCTTGCCGTTGCGCGAGCGAATTTTCAGCTCCGTCGATTTGCTTGGCCACATTGGCTGCGCGGCGCCGCGATTCGCAAATGCAATTGTCGATCTTCCGCTGTTGCGCGCGCTGATGGAAAAAGCGCTCGGCATTTCTGCGAAACGCTCGTTGCCCCATTACGCGAGCGAACGATTCGATCGCTGGTTCGCGCGGCATTGTAGCGGCGGTCTGCGACCGCCGAACGGCGCTCATAGAGCGCCGCTACAGAAGAAAGTGATTCTCTGGGACGACACATTTGTGCGCTATCACGAGCCGCAGATCGGGAAAGCGGCGGTGAAGGTGCTCGAAGCGCTCGGGTTTGAAGTTTCGCTTGTGAAAAATCGCGCGTGCTGCGGACGGCCGGCATTCAGCCAGGGAAATCTCGATGCGGCAGCGAAACTCGGAAAACATAATGTCGATCTTTTGAATTCGACAAATGCCAGTCCGGCTCGGACTGGCTCGACGCCAATCATTTTTCTCGAACCATCGTGCTGGTCGATGTTCGTGGACGATTACCGCGAACTAAAGATCGATCCGCCGCGGCGGACGGAGAAGGTCGCGGCGCGCTGTTTTTTATTCGAGAAATTCATCGACGATTTGCTCGATCGAGAACCAGACGCGCTGCAATTCAAAGATCGACATGCCTCAGGCGGGCAAGATCGGCAGGTAAACATGGCGATTCATCCGCATTGCCACGCGAAGTCGCTGATGAATCCGGCCTTCATGGCGCGGCTGGTGGAGCGGTTGCCGGGACGGAAAGCGCAGGTGCTCGACACCGGTTGCTGCGGAATGGCGGGCGCTTTCGGCGCGCTCGCCGAGAAATACGACCTCTCAGTGCAAGTCGCTGCGCATTTGCTCGATAAGATCGACAAACAACATCCAGACGTCGTTGTCGCATCAGGCACAAGTTGCCGGCATCAAATTGCGGATCTTACGCATCGACGACCGAAGCACATGGCGGAGGTGATCTCGGACGCGATAGGCTAAGGAAGACGTTTCTTCACCGTGGTCTGCTATGATCGACACTCAAGGTTTTTTGTGTTGACGCTGCGAGCCTAGCTAAAATTAAAGGCAGTAAGTCTATTCATATTAAGAGTTAAGCAGGCACCCGAAATATAGAACACGATTTGTGTCAAGAGGCGGGACTGGACTGCGGTTGCGGAGGTGCGCCGGGTTTTGGCGGCGCTGCACCCACGGGTGCACCGCCGGGAAGCTCAGCGTCCGCCGGAACTCCGAGCAGATCCGGCTCAGTGAATGAACTTGGATGATTGGCCAGCTCTTTGCGCAACGCAGCAATTTGTTCACCCGTAACCGGGCTGGCATTGTTCCCCCACTCGCTTCGCTCGTAAGTGAGGACGTCGGCGATCCTTTGGTCGGTCAATGTTTTGTCCCAGGGCTGCATCACCGCGGTGCCAAATTTTTGGCCTTTGACGGTGACCGGGCCTTCCAAACCCTTGAGGACGATCATGCCCGGCCGGCGCGAGCCCCCGGTGGTAAACTCTGAGCCAGCCAGCGGAGGATATTGACCGGGCACGCCGAGACCGTTGGCTTGATGACAAGTCTGACAGTTCGCTGCGAAAATCTTTTTGCCGCGGTCGTGCGGCGTTAGTTCGGCTTGCTGCTGCTCACCCTGGGCTCCACCAGCTTTTTTTGTTGGCGGCGGGCCGCCAAGCGGATCGAGTCCGTCGCCGCTGAAGTTTCCCGAGTAACGCCCGAGGTAGGCGCCGCCGAAAAATACGGCGAGCCCATAAACTGCAATCAGCCAAATCGAGAGCGGTTCGAGTCCGACACGTGGCTCACGTTTTTCGCGTTGGATGGCGGCGTGCACTTCCTGCACCTCTTCGGACTCGCCGTAATCCATCCCTTGCCGGACGCGTTGGTCGGGAGGCGAAGTTTGTTCGTTCATTGTCCTCCTTTCGCCGGCGAAGCTGCTGGTGATGGAGCGGCGACAGCAGGCGCACCCGGTGCGGCCGGAGCCGGTGACGCAGCTGGTGCGACGCCCTTCACCTCCTTTAAAGGGTGCGATTGATCGAGCGACATCAAATAGGCGACGAGACAGTTCGCGTCGTAAGTGGGAATAATTTCCCAACCAGCGGGCGGCGCGTCGGAGCCAGTGAGCTTCAGCGCGTCGGCGGAGCGCTCCCCGGCAATGCGGCGTTTCTCATAAAGAAAGCGATAGGCCGGCATGTTCGAATCGATTGAGATGCTGCGCGGCGAATAAAGATGTCGATGATGCCAGGCGGCGGAATAATCGTCCGGTTTTGTTTTGTCCGCCGGAGTAGCCACCGGCGCTGTCGCAACGCTGGGTGGAGGGGATGCGCCGGCCGGAGCGAGCGAAGCAGCAGGTTTCGCCGCCGGGGATGGCGCGGCAGCCGAAGAAGCAGTTTGATTCGCACTTCCCGCGAGCGGACCGGCTGGACTTGCGTTCGGCGCTCCGGCCGGGCTCGCTCCAGCCGGCGGAGCGTTTTCCTCTTCCGCCGGTGCGGCCTTGCCCATATTGGAAAGGTCCGGACCCATTCGCATCTTCCCAATCAGCACCGGCCGATCGAAAATGTAATCGCGCGGGGCGCTGCGGCGCTCGCCCCATTTCGGGCGCGGCGTCGGCCCCAGGTCACGCGTTCGATCGATGTCCGAAGCGGCGTAATCAGCGCGCAGTTGCCGGCTATGACAATAGACGCAACCATTGGCGGCAAAGACATGGCTGCCGCGCTCAGTCATTCCCGATTTCGGCGCCGGATAAACATCGGTGCCATCTTCATCCATTTGCGGATCGAGATGTCCGATTTGCAGATTCGGGATCACGGTCAATCCCACCCACGAAAAGGTGAACGTCCCGAAAATGCCGAGAACGAGAGGAATTAGTCCTTTCATACGTGCGCTTCGGAACCCTCCGTTTCAACCGGATTCAAAAACGTCGGCACGCTCGAGGTGCGGCCCAAGCCGAAGAGCATGAGGCCAAAGTGAAAAGCGAAGACAAAATGGGAGACCGTCAGCAAAACTCCGGAAAGACTGCGCCCGCGCAGATAGGGAAGGATCGTTTGCGTGCTCTCACTGAAAGCAAGCGAGGGATTGTCCATGTTCGCGCCTTGCAGGAAACCACCGGCGAGGAGCATCAGTATCATGAGGCCGATGCCATAGACCGACGCCCAAAAATGCAGTTTGATTAGCGACGCGTAACGCCACTCGCGGCCAACCAGTCGCGGCACGATGTAGTACATCGAACCGAAAATGACCATGGTGAAGAACGCGTAAAGACCGAGATGCGAATAAGCGATGCTCGCTTGCGTGAAGTTGACGTAGCGCGCGACGGAGCGGAGCGAGATGAGGACGCCGAGTGCGCTAAAGACCGTGTAGGAAATCGCGCCGAACACCGTGAAGCGGAGCGTCGGACTATAGCGCATGAGGGGGAAATACCCCTGCATCGTCATGTGATGATTAAGCCCGACCGTGGCAACCGGAATGATCGTGAGGATTGTCGCGGCAATGCTCGCCGTGATCATCCAGGCCGGAAACGGCCCATCGACCAGCCGTTGCATTCCCGTCCAGCTTGAAAAGAGCGCGTAGGTCCAGAAACCGATCGTGGCCAGATGATAACTGTAAACCGGCCGGCCGATTACTTTCGGAATCATATAATAAGCGGTGCCGAGTCCGATCGCGCCAAACCAGAGAAAAAGCAGATTGTTCGCGAACCACCAGCTCACGGCCGCTTGCATCACGCCTTGCACCGGCACGACGAAGAGCATCAATTGCGCGGCCGCGTAGAGCCACGGGAACCAGAGAAACGCACCAAGCAAATACCATTGCGTGATATAAATCTGGTCGCCGCGTCGAAAACGAAACATGAGCACGGCCCACGAAATGATGAGCGAGTAAGCGACAAAAAGGACGATCGCGGCGTAGGGCGGAAATTCCAGCCATTGGTAGCCGGTGCTGTCGCCCACGAGAATTCCGCCCACGCCAAGCAGCACGCCGAAGTTCCAGAACCCTGCGCCGGCAACGAGCAAAAGCGGATGGCGCAAAACCGTGCGGCACAATCTCGCCATCAGCCAAATGGCAGTGCCCATCCCGGCCATCGATGCCCAGCCGTAAACCATCACGTTCATATGCGCCGGGCGGACGCGGCCCCAAGTCAGAAAACTCACGTTCGAAAACCAATCGGGCGAATGCAGCTTAAATGAAACGAAACCGGCGAGCAGTGTGCCGAAGAGCAACCAGACGATCGCCGAAGTATAAAACATCAAGACCGGCACGCGCGTCGAGGCGTCGATCAAAGCGCGCTCGATTTGCTCGACATTGCTCGTCGGGACGTCTGTGGGAACCGACGGTGCTTTCAGGGGAATCTCAGTGGCGTCCATGTTGTGCTCGAAAGATCGACATGTTCATCCGCAGCGAAATCAAAATGGTCATGGTGTTTTTGCCGGGGTCGGCGTCGGCGTACCCGGCGGGGGTTGCGCGGGGGTTGCTGATGGCGAGCCGGAAGGATTTGGCTTGGCAGGAGGCGGCGCAGGCGACGCCGCTGGTGGCCTAGCTCCGCCAGGTTGCGTGCCAGGCGGAGCGGGCGGTGGATTCACGGCTGCGGCCGGCTGACCGCGACTTTCCGAGTTTGGCCCTGCGACTGAAGTCGGTTTCGGGGTCCCGGTTGGTGTCGGTGAAGCAGATGGCGCTGCGGATGGCACGGGGGCGCCCGCGGGAGAGGCTGAAGCCTGCGCTTCGGGTGGGGCAATCGGACCAGCAGGCTCCGGCTTTTTCTTTGCCAAATCCGCAACCGTTAGTTCCATCGCCCGCGCGATTGGAATCCGCGCCACGCCTTTGTTCTTGTCGATCCAGCCGTAAGAGCCAAGCGCTTTCGCGTTTTCCTCGCGCGCCACTTTAAGTTTTTCTTCACGTGCTTTGGCGCGTTTTTGTTCGTAAGTGTCGCCGCGCGGCGCGGGGCCGATGACGGCGAGCACAATCACCCCGAACAGGACAAACAAAAGCACGATGCCTAGCCACGCGGAAAAGGGCGCGCGCGATTGCGCAAGTTGGCGAATTGATTCGGCGTCGGCCATGTCAGTTGGTCAATTTTAGCGATTCGATCAGGCGAGGATCGCGCACCGGGAAAAGCGAAGCCTTCGCCACGATCCGCAGATAAACGAATCCGAGCGTCGCGCCGATCGCGATCAATGAAACAAAATCCCAAATGCTCAGGTGCATGCCGGTCCCATGCAAGGCGGGCAAGATGACGATGTACATGTCGAGCATTTGCATGAACACGATCCAGCCGGCGACATAACAGAGCCGGTGTGGCTGTTTTTTAATCGAGCGCAAAAGCAGGATGGCGAACGGGCCGAAGAACCGCCCGATGACGAGAAGCATGCTCAAGATCCACCACGACTCGGTGTTTCGGGTGAGGAAATATTGCGTCTCCTCCGGCATGTTCGCATACCAGATGAGCATGTATTGGCCGAAACCGATGTAGGCCCAAAAAACGCAGAAGGCGAACATCCATTTCCCCATGATGTGGTAGTGCTCCAGGGTGACGACCTCTTTCAAATAACCGGCGCTGCGCAAGGCGCTGATCACGAGGACGAGCAGCGACATCGAGCTGCCGGCGGTGCCGGCGAAAATGTAGACACCAAACATGGTGGAGAACCAGCGGTAGTTCAGACCCATCAACCAATCGAAAGCGCCGAAGCTAAGTGACAACGCGAAAAGCGGCAGCGCGATAAATGCGACTTTGCGCATCATCAGCGTGCAACGCGGGTTTCCATCCTTGTCCTGGCGGATCGACAACCGGCGCAGGAAGAACGAGGCGAGAATAAAAAAGCCGAGGTAAAAAATCGTGCGCGCAAGAAAGAAATTCCAATTGAGATAAGGGCGCTTGGAATCGAGCGAAGCCTCCTGCCCCGGCGGAATGTTCATCCATTCATAGAGATGATGACGGAGCATAAGAATGGGCACGAAAAACACCGCGAGGACGACAGCGAGCGATGCGATGTTCTCCAGTTGTCGCCTCACTACGACCGACCATTCCGCATCGGTGGCGTGATGAACGATCGTCCAGAACAAGCAGCCGGCGCAAAGCGTGAAGAAAAAGGCAAAGGCGAACAGCCAGGAAAAACTGAATTGATGCGGATCGATCATCGCGCCCGCGATGCTCAGGGCCAAAGCGACCAAGGCAACCAAACCGAGCAGCACGGAGAGCCCGGCAAAGCGATTGCTCTCGAAGTATTCGCCTTCGGGCGTCGGCAGCGCTTGCGAACGATCGCTCATTTTTTCTCCAATTCGGTCTGGTGCTCCGGCGGTAGATCGACAATCGCCGCGTTCTGGCTGCGCTGCAGAGCGCGCAAGTAGGCAATAATCGCCCAGCGATCAACCACCATAATATTTGCCCCATAGGCCATCATTGTGTTCTTGCCGTTTGTGATCGTGTTGAAAATCTCGCCATCGGCCATTTTGCGGATTCGTTCATCCTGCAGGCTGACCACCGTCGCCAGGCCGTACTGTTTCGTGATGCCGTTGCCCGCGGCCGTCGCGCCGTGACACATCGCGCAGGTGATATTGAAGCGCTGCTGTCCGCGTTCGATCAACTCGCGCGTGACTTCGACCGGAATGCCCGTGCCCCAGCGATCGCCCATTTTTCCGGTATCGTAATAATCCGTGCCGACGCTGAAGGCGAGACGTTGAAGCGAGAGCAGATCTCCGGGCGGGGCACCGCTCGGTGAATTCCCCGGCTTCGGCATCTCATAACCGATCGGCATCGTTCCGGCGACCGGCAGGCGCGGGCCGCGACCGTCAGCAAAAAAATCAAGCGGCGCCTGCGCACGCACTTTCGGTTGTCGCACCATGTCGGGAAAAACTTCCAGGGGCGGGGCGGTGCTTTTTTGCCCGCGAAATCCAAACACGGCGACGAGCGCGACGCCGAACAACAGAAAAATGAGAAGGAAGCCGCGCAGCATATTTAGTCTTCGTGGATGATGGTGATGTGCTGCCCGCCGCTTTTTTCGAGCAGGTTGCGCGCTTCAATTTCGGTGAAGCGCGGATCACGCGCTTCGATCACGAGGAAGAATGCGTCGTTGGTTACGCGGCTGAACCGTCCCCAGTTGAAGATCGGATGATGCAGGCGCGGCAATCCGTTCATGATCAGCATCGCGAAAAATGCGGCGAAGGCCGAGAAAAGGATGGTGAGCTCGAACATGATGGGGAAAAACGCCGGCACCGTGAAAAAATTCGTCGGTTTGCCGTGGACCGTGAGCGGATAGAGAAACGAGGAGGGACCGAATTCCATGATCGCGGCCGTGAGCAAACCCGAAATGCCGCCGGCCAGGACGACCGCGCTGAGCCACGATTTTTTCAGTCCCATCGCTTCGTCCATGCCGTGGATCGGATAGGGCGAATGCACATCCCATCGTTTGAAGCCGGCATCGCGCACGCGCTTGGCTGCTTCAAACAAAGCCGCTGCGCTCGGATATTCCGCCGCCATTCCGTAAACCTCGTGACCGGACGGCGTTCTCATGGTCGCTCCTTTCCGCCAGCCGCCACCGGATGATGCCCAGAGGGCGGTGCGTAGTGCGCGTCCGCTTCTGGCAAAGTGATCTTCACCTCCGACATCGCGATCATCGGCAGAAAACGAATGAAAAGCAGAAACAGAGAAGTAAAAATCCCGAGCGTGCCGACGAACGTCCAGATATCCACCCAGGTCGGGTAAAACATTCTCCAGGAGGACGGAATAAAATCGCGATGCAACCCGCCGACGATAATGATGAAACGTTCAAACCACATGCCGGCGTTGACGCACATGCAGACGAAATAGACGACGTAAACATTCCGGCGGCACCATCGGAACCAGAAGAGTTGCGGTGAAAGGCAATTGCAGAAAAGCATGCCCACCCACCAGTACCACCAGTAAGGGCCGAAGACGCGATTCCAAAAGGCGAAGCGCTCATACGAATTTCCGCTGTACCACGCCGTGAAAAATTCCATGGCGTAGGCGTAGGCGACGAAGGAGCCGGTCAACAAAATGATCTTCGCCATCTTGTCGATGTGCTGCGGGGTGATGATATCGTGCAGCTTGAACATGGCCCGCGCCGGCAGCATCAGCGTCAGCACCATGGCAAAGCCGCCGAAGATCGCGCCGGCGACGAAATACGGCGGGAAAATCGTCGAGTGCCACGTGGGCAAAATCGACGTCGCAAAGTCAAACGACACTACGCTGTGCACGGAAAGAACCAGCGGCGTGGAAAGGCCGGCCAAAAGCAGATACGCCATTTCGTAATGACGCCAGTTGCGGTTCGAGCCCCGCCAGCCGCATGCGAAAATGCCGAACAGGAGTTTCTTGATCTTCGACGTGGCGCGATCGCGCAACGTCGCCAAATCGGGAATCAAACCGGTGTACCAGAACAAAACCGAAACGGTGAAGTAAGTTGAAACCGCAAACACGTCCCAGACAAGCGGGCTGCGGAAATTTGGCCAGATGCCGTAATTGTCGGGCAACGGCGCAAGATACCACGCCATCCAGACACGGCCGACGTGCACTCCGGGAAAAATCGCGGCACAGATGACCGCGAAAAGCGTCATCGCTTCCGCGGAACGATTGATCGACGTGCGCCATTTTTGATGAAGCAGGTATAAGATCGCGGAGATGAGTGTGCCGGCATGCCCGATACCGATCCAAAAAACGAAGTTCGTAATGTCCCACGCCCAGCCCACCGGATGGTTCAGCCCCCATGTGCCGATGCCAGTGGAAATCTGATAACCGAGACAGAAAAGGCCGAACGTGGCCACCGTCGCGGTAATCGTGAAAGTGACCCACCACCAGCGCGGCGCCGGATTTTCGACAACGCCGGAAATTCGCTCCGTCAGCCAGCTGAAGTTGCGCTTGTTCAACACCAACGGCACGCGCGCCAAGGGCCGCTCGACCGTTGTCGCGGCTTCGCCTTTGATCATTTCCAGTGCTGTGGGCGTTGCGTCCATCGTTAATTAAGATCGACAACTTCCAAGATCGACAATCGATTCACGACTTCGCCTCCGGGCTGGCCACGCCGATGTTTGCTGCATCCGGCATTTTCGGATTCGGATTGCGAATGCGTGCGAGATAACTGGTGCGCGTGTTCACGTTCAAATATTCGAGCAGCCGATAATTGCGGTCCTGCTGTTTCATTTTCGATACGCGGCTTTCCGGATCTTTGATGTCACCAAAAACGATTGCTTCCGTCGGGCAAGCTTGCGCGCACGCAGTCGTGAACGAATCGCGCGGGATGCGCGTGTCGCTCGACGCGCCGGCGCGCACGTGCGCCGCGATCTTCGCTTCCTCGATACGCTGCACGCAGAAGGTGCATTTCTCCATCACGCCGCGCATGCGCACGGTCACGTTAGGATTTTTCTGCAGCTTCACGATATCGGGCGCACCTTTGGTCGTGAACGGCGCGAAGTATTCTTTGTAAATGCCGAACTCGCCCGCGATTTTCTTTTTGCCAACCGGTCGCTGGTTGTAATCGAAATAATTGAAGCGGCGCACTTTGAACGGGCAGTTGTTCGCGCA
>CATPAW010000102.1 GCA_955652255.1 uncultured Chthoniobacterales bacterium
ATTTGAGTATCACCGCCGAGAAAACCGCCGGCAACGTAAGGCGACACGCTGATTCGCTGCCCATGACGCGTTAGCAAGGGACTGTCGCGACGGTCGAAAACGAGACTGCTGAGGACTTCGCTTTTTAAAAGCGCTCCTTCTTCAGCTTTAATCAATGCGGAAGCCCCTGAGGATACATTGAAAATTTCCCTATCTTCCAGGCGATAACCCAGCGTCACATACATAAACGCGTTAAGCGGCTTGCGTAACTCAATTGCAAAGCCATATTCGCGCTGGTTGTAGATCGAGCTCAGATAATTTGCCTCACTATAAAACGCCTGACCACCGAGCGATAGCCGGCGATCAAAAAGCCACGGTTCCGTCAGCGCGAGAATAACGTCCTTGCGTGCCGTGCCGTACTGCACACGCAGTCTGAACTTCTGACCCGCGCCGGTGAAGCCGGGCCAGTTCAGCAAATCGAAGTTGCCCTGCGTGAGTTCCGCAAAACCAACCAGTTGGTCGATCGTGCTGAAACCGCCGCCGAAACTGAACGCACCAGTCCGTTTCTCCTGCACTTCAATGGTGAGATCTTTGCGCCCTGCGACCCCTGTGTCTTCTGGATAGGTCTCGACTTTGGCGAAGTAGCCCAGGTTTTCGAGGCGTTTCTTACTCGTTTCCACCCGCACGGTGTTGAAGACGTCGCCCGGCGCGATCAGAACCTCGCGGCGGATCACCTTGTCCTTGGTGCGGGTGTTGCCCACGATAGTGATCCGTTGAACAAAGAAGCGATTGCCTTCTTCGATTTCGTAATGGACATCGATCTTTCCGGGACCGGCCGGCGAGCCTTGCGGCACGATTGAAAGATCGACATAACCGCCCGTGCCGTAGGCATCGGCAAGCGCTTTCGCATCGTCGTGCAGCGCTTTTGGCGAGTAGACGGTGCCCTCTTTCATCTTGAGCACAAGGCGGATCTTTTCCTCTGTTGTGACCTTGTAGCCCGAGATTGTAATTTTGCCGACGTGATACTGCGGCCCCTCCGTTACCACGATCGTGATAATCATTGGGCCGTTTTCGCGGCGCTCCTTGCGGACGTCTTTCACCTCCACGTCGATGTAGCCGTGGTTTTGATAGAATTCTTTAACGCTATCGAGGTCCTGTTGTAACTGCGTCTCGTCGAGTCGGCCGGATTTATCGATAAACGAAACGAGCGTCTTGCCGCGCGTTTTCATCTGCTTGCGCAGGACTCTCTCGCCGAAGTGCTCATTCCCCTCGAAATGGATCCGGCTTACCGCGCCCTTTGCTCCTTCGTTGATCGTGTAGACGACACGCGCAGTTCCACGCTTCTCGTCGATGGGATCGACTCGATACTTCACATCAATGTCCGTGAACCCCTTCGCCTGATAGCGCTCGATGATTTTTTGGCGCGCTTTCTCCATCTCTTCTTCGTTCACCGGCTGGTTGATTCTCAAAGTTATGTCCTTGCGAATCTTTTTTGGGCTGATTCGCTCAGCGCCATCAATTTCGATCTCGCGCACGACGGAACGCGTCTGTAGCGCCACCACCACCTTTACGCCATCAGCTTCCGGCTGAGCGAAGATGCGAACATTGAGGATGGAGCCCGTCTTATAGAGATTTTGGATGTCCTGCTCGACGATTTGATCGGAGTACGGCTGCCCCACCGCGGTCCGCAATTGCGCCAGGATCCGCTCTTTGCTCACGGTTGCTGGTCCGCTGTACTGAATATCGATTGACCGGACGATCGGGAGACTCTGTCCACGAGCGGATGCTGCGCCGAGCGTCACGCAAAGGCAGAAGAGCCAAATCAAGAACGCCAGGCGTCGCGGCAATCGGGAAATCTGTTTCATGAATTGAGAAGCACAGTCCCGCGCAGCGAGCCGACGCGGACGCGGGACAGGCGCGTATTAGAGAATAAAAGGGCAATCGTCAAGGCGGGATTTTTCGGGTGCGGGCGGCTTGTCCATAGACAATCCGCCGCGGCGTTTAGTTCAAAAGCTCGTACCAGTTATTCCGTCGCCGTGGTTCGTAGCCGGCATCGCGAATGAGCGATTCGATTTGCGCCGCATTTAATCGAAATGTTGTCCCGGCGCTGCTCACCACATTCTCTTCCATCATCACCGAACCGAAATCGTTCGCGCCGTACTTCAACGCCACCTGGCCGATATCCGGCCCTTGCGTGACCCAGGAACTTTGGATGTTCTCGATGTTGTCCAGGAAAATTCGGGCCAACGCCTGCGTCCGCAAATATTCCGCCACACCGGTGGGATTGTCGATCTTGAGCACAGTGTGTTGCGGTTGAAACGTCCAGCAGATGAACGCCGTGAAGCCGGCGCTCTTGTCCTGCTGAGCGCGAATGCGCTGCAAATGTTCGACTCGATCTTCAATCGTCTCCACGTGGCCGAACATCATCGTCGCGCTCGATTTCAACCCGAGCTCGTGCGCCACTTGCATCACTTCCAGCCATTCGTCGCTGTTGATTTTTAACGGCGAAATTTTCTTGCGCACACGGTCCACCAGAATTTCGCCTCCTCCTCCGGGAATTGATCCCAGTCCCGCGTTCTTAAATTCCGAAATCACTTCTCGCAGCGGCATCTGGAACGTCTCCGCGAAATGTTGAAACTCCGGCGGACTGAATCCATGAATGTTGATATGCGGATATTGTGCTCGGATGTGCTGCAAAAGATCGACATACCACTCAAACGGCAATTTCGGGTGATGCCCGCCCTGCATCAGGATTTGCACGCCGCCGGCTGCGGAAAGTTCGTCCAGTTTCTGATCGAGCTGCTCGAAACTGAGCACGTAATGATCTTCATCGCGCTCCGTCCGATAAAACGCGCAGAACTTGCAGTAAACATTGCAAACGTTCGTGTAATTGATGTTGCGATCGACAATGTAGGTCACAATTCGGTTTCCCCGACCGTTGTAGGACCAGCGTTTCGCTTGCCGTCGTCGTTCGTCCGCCAGCACGCCAAGCTCTTCGAGCGGCAACTGATAAAGTTGTACGGCTTCGGCCGGCGAAATTCGTTTCCCCGCCAGCACTCTTTCAGTCAACGCATCTCGATTCAACGAAACCATCGTGCCGCATTTTATATGACTCTGCCGTGCGTTGCACGTCATGATTCGGAGAGATTGTCTCGCGTTGCTTTTCGGAGTTTTGGCCGCGATTCTCCGATTCTTGCTTAATGGAAAATCGTCACTCGACGCTCATTTCACTGGCCGGTTTGTTGGGGTTAACCCTCGCGATGTTTGGTGACGCGCTGTTCGCTGGCGGTACACGCGTGCTCGGAGCTCAGGCGACCGATTTGTCTCTGCAGTTTCTTTCCTGGCGCGACTTCGGATTTCGCGAGTTGGCCACCCTATTTCGGTTCGATGTTGTTCTCGGCGATACAAGCGACGCGCGAAACCTTCACGCCTTCATGGCGCGCGATCGCTCTGCCTGGAAGCGTGCAAGCAAACTACCCGCTGCTGCCGGCGAATTACGTTTTGCGCGCTGTGCCGCTTACCGCCGGTCATCACCGCCTGGGCGTCGAGTACGCGTCGCAAGCATTCGAAATTGGAAAATGGATTTCGATTGTTACGGGTCTTGCTTTTCTCGTGGCGTTGAGCTGGTGCTGGAGACATAAACCGTCTTAATGAAGCAACGAGTCGCGATCGTTGGTGCCGGCGTTTCGGGATTGACCTGCGGCGTTGTCTTCGCCAAACGCGGCTATCGCAGCGCGATTTTTGCTCAAGACATTGGACAACGAACCACTTCTGGTGCCGCCGGCGCACTTTGGTTTCCGTACGATGCCGAACCCGTCGATAAAGTGATCGCGTGGGCGCTCCAAACCCACCACGCACTTGTCGATCTTAGCCGCGATTCGCAAACAGGCGTTTCGATGCTCGAGCTGCGCTCGTTCTCGCGCACCGGTGAAACTCCAATTCCAGATTGGGCAAACTCGTTAGGCGCGCGCCGACTTCACCCTTCTGTCTTGTCGAGCGAATATGCCAGTCCGGCTCGGACCGAGGCATCTCTTACTATTTGTCCTTGCGCATTCAAGAGCGGCTTCACGCTCAACGTCCCGCTCATGGACACCACGATCTACCTCGACTATCTCGCGAAACGTTTTGTTGCGGCCGGCGGCTCAATCCACGGCAACGTCCGCTTCGAAAAACTCGAAGATGTCGGTCGCGAGTTCGATCTCGTCATCAACTGCTCGGGCATCGGCGCAAAGACGCTTGTGGCCGATGTCGGTCTTGAACCGCACCGCGGCCAGGTCGCAATCGTTCCCAAGATCGACAATCTCTCCTGCGCGATTGTGTGCGACGATGCTCCACTCATGTACGCCATCCCGCGCACGAACGATTGCGTCTTTGGCGGCACGAATGAACTCAGCGGCAATTGCGCCGTCGACCCAACATCGACATCTCGCATAGTCGCCGAATGCAGCCGTGTCTTGAACATCGACAAGCCGCGCGTCCTCGCCGACCGCGTCGGTCTCCGTCCATTCCGCAAATCAGGGGTTCGCCTCGACCGCGGGCGTCTTCGCGACGGCCGCACCGTCCTTCACAACTATGGCCACGGTGGCTCCGGCTTTACTCTCTCGTGGGGTTGCGCAAACAAAGTCTTTCAGCTAGCGCAAAATGTTCGGTAGGGCTCGACTCTGTCGAGCCGACTAGCGGCAGCGAGTCAAGTCATCTTGGTCTGGCGCCATACGACAGCGTGAGCTCGAACTGGACGGTCAAAGCCTTTGAGGACAACTTCCCCAGCGTCTTGGAATGAGAGTCCTTTGCCCAAGCAGAGTTCGGCAACCACGTTCGATACCAGAATTTGTTCCGGCAATGCGTGGGAGCAGAGCCGTGCGGCCAGTTGAACTGTAGATCCGAAGAGATCCTGATGCTGCTCGACAGGTTCCCCTGCTGCGGCGCCGATTCGAACTTTGAGCGGGCGCTCAGGGTGCGCTTCCTCGCGCTCGGACAACTCGTGCTGAATCCGGGTTGCGCATTTAACCGCCGCCGCCGACGACACGAACGACGCCATGAGACCATCCCCCGTGTGTTTAACCTCACGACCGCCTAAATTCGCCAAGGCATCTCGGACGACACTGTTATGCACGTCGAGCAAGACCATGGCCGCCTCATCCCCTATCGATTGAGTTAGCGTTGTCGACTCCACGATGTCTGTAAACAGAATGGTTCTGATCGCAGGATCGCGAGCATCCGCTCCGCCTCCGGGGACTACGACTGCTCCGGCTGCATTCGTTTCGACGCCGCCGAGAAATCCTTCTGCGAGATCAGGCTGCACTTCAATAATCTTCTCGGCGACCATGCCATGGGCTTCACGATGGACGCAGCTGGCTGCCTCCACGCTTGGTGCATCGACGAGGCAAAAAACCTTCCCGCGACTCTCGTTAACCCAATACTTGAGGTAATTAACGCCATATTTTTGCTGCACTTCGACATCGGCCGCATGAGCTTTCGCGACATCTTCCGGGGTCACCCCGTGAAGCTCGTGAATGTCCATGTACAGCGGCATATCAACGAAGCTTAGCGCGATGTAACGCGATGCGAAACCTCGATCTTGGCGGGATGATTCAATGTCTGGTAAACGACACAATATCGTTCTGTCAGACCAAGCAAGGTAGTGATCTGCTCTTCGCTGGCATCAGTGTCCAAATCGAACTGCAGCCGAATCTGTTGGAATCCGACTGGCACATCCTTGGAGACGCCAAGAGTGCCGCGAAAATCGAGATCGCCCTCAGCACGAACCGTTGAGTCGCGTATTTCGATACCCAGGGCAGTAGCCACTGCGCGCAAGGTGACTCCGGCACAGGCGACTAATGCCTCCAGCAGCATATCGCCCGAGCATGCGTTAAGGCCGTCTCCTCCTGTCGCTGGGTGAAGCCCAGCTTCTAAAAGCGCTTTCCCCGTTTCTACTTTGCAGGTGAGACCCTCACCGACGCTCCCCTCCGCGCGCAGCGTGACCAATGCAGTGGCGGGACGCTCTCGATACTGCTCTTTAATGGGCGCCTGCAATGACCTCAACTCGTTAGCGTTCATCGGTCCACTCCGCGTGATTTAGTTGCCGCTGCGAAACGAGTTTAAGGCGCTGCAACTGTTTCCGACTTTTTCTTGGTGGGCTTAATGTTTTGGTTCACCCGAAAGAGATTGTTGGGATCGTATTTATCCTTGGTCGTAACCAACCGCGCGTAGTTATCTCCATAAGTTGCTTTCACGCGCTCTTCTCCTTCATCCATCAAAAAGTTTACGTAGGCTCCGCCCGCAGAGTAGGGATGGAGGGCATCATAATAACTCTTCGTCCACGAAATGATCTTTTCATTGTTGGCCGGGTCAGGATCGACGCCGACCATTACCTGTGCCCAGGTGGCATCGCGATAATTCCAGGCAGTTTCATTTTTGCCGATGCGGGAAGCCGCGCCATTAATCGGGTAGAGGTGCATGGTGGAGTGCATGGATGGAAGCGCGTTGCCAAAATGAATGTGTTGAGCAATCGCTTCATCACTTAGTTCTTTCACAAAGTCGGCACGCCAGTACCATTGCAGGCCCGGAGGATACAGCGCATCGAACATGCTTTGCAGGGCGGGCTGCGGCAGCGGACCTACAAAATCGAGTGCGGCCTTCTTGAAGGCGCGAATGGGCTTAAACGTTTCCTCAGCTTTCGTTAGCGGCCCTGCATATGCCCAAACGACGCCGCACATCTTTTTCATGTGAAGATGCTCGGGGAAAGGAGGTGCGGGTGGCACTGTGAGAAAAGCAAAGAAACCATTCAAATCATCAGGAGCTGTGGGAATCAAATCGCGATACCATTTCATTACGTCTGCGGTCTCCCTTAGCTCGTACAGCATCGGGCCGCCATAGACGGTATCGATAGGGTGCAACTCGAATGTGAGGGAAGGTACCACGCCGAAGTTTCCGCCCCCACCACGGATAGCCCAGAACAAATCAGGGTTCTCATCAGCATTCGCTTTTACGAATTGTCCGTTAGCTAAGACAACGTCGGCTGAGACGAGGTTATCGATGGTCAGCCCGCACTTGCGGGTGAGATGCCCGATTCCTCCACCCAGTGTCAACCCGCCAACACCCGTCGTGGAAATAATTCCGCTTGGAGTGGCGAGCCCGAACACGTGAGTGGCATGATCCACATCGCCCCACGTGCATCCTGCGCCTACGGTCACCTTGCGCGCGGCGGGGTCCACACGCGTGTATTTCATCGGCGCGAGGTCAATGACTAACCCGTCATCACAAATTCCCAACCCTCCTCCATTATGTCCTCCACTGCGGACAGCAAGAAGCAAATTATGTTCTCTCGCAAAGTTTACCGAACTGATTACGTCTGCCGCATCCGCACAGCGCGCTATTAGGCGCGGCCTTTTGTGTATCATTCCATTGTACACTTTGCGGGCTTCATCATAATCTTTATCATGCGGCTCGATGACTCCGCCTTTCAGGCTCGCCTTGAACTCTTTGATGGAATTTTCGTTGAGCATGATATTACTCATGACGAAAATACACGTGGTCTGCGGCTGACGCGGTTGTTTCGGTTAGGTCAGCGCGATGGCTTGAAACGAGCTGACGACGTCGTCGGGGCCTTTCGAGGTGAAAAAGGATTCGTAATACCCCGGACCGAGGTCCCAGTAGTCGCCCTTGTAATATTCGTCGCGATAAAATCGCCAGACGCCGCTCACGACGATGAGGCAGCTGATGCGATCGTTCCAGAAATCGCCGATATAATTGAAACTCAGGTTCGTGCGCGCGTACGCTCCCTTGAAACCGGTGTGATCATAAACCACCAGCTCCGGCAAGCGGATGATCTCTTTGCTCGGCTCCACTTTGACTTTGCCGGCGGCGGAGGCGTGATAGCTCAGCGGACCGAGTTTCCATTTCGTGTCGATGATACAGCCGTTGTCCGGCGACAATTCAGTTTTCGGTATTTGTCTCATAAGCGGCGATTTTTCTGTATTTGAACAAACGGCGGGGAAACTGTCGAGCAGAGAGATTTGATCCACATCGTTCTTTTGCAGCGGCGGTCTATGATTGCCTTTTGGTTTAGATTCGACGCTCATAGAGCGCCGCTACAAATCAAATCAAATGTTCGCTCTTGTCGGAGCGGAGGCGAATCGTTTTGTTTTGCAAATTGTGCGTGGCGCGAATGAAGCGCACGGTTTTGCTTTTCGCCCGCATCAAAAGCGAGTGGGTGATGGCGGTTGTCCCTTTTGATTTTACGCCGCGCAAAAGTGCGCTGTCGCTGATGCCAGTCGCGCAAAAGACGATGTTTTTCCCGTTCGCGAGATCATCGGTGAAGAAGACGCGGTCGAGATCTTTGCAGCCGTCGTCGATTAATTTCTTGCGCTCCTTCTCGTCGCGCGGCCACATTTTGCATTGCATATCTCCACTCAGGCATTTGATCCCCGCGGCGGCGAGCACCGCCTCCGGCGAACCGCCGATGCCCATGTAAAGATCGACATCGCTCTCCGGCAACGACGGCGCCATGGCCGCGGCAATGTCGCCGTCGCCGATCATGCGGAGCGACGCGCCGGCTGCACGAATTTCCTCTACGATTTCCTTGTGTCGCGGCCGGTCCAGCATCATCACAACCACGTCCTGCACTCTTTTGTCCACGGCCCGCGCTACGATTGCCAGGGTTTCGGGAATCGGACTATCGATCTTGAGTGAATCGCCGCGCTTCTGCATGTATTGAATCACGCGCGGCCCGTAGGCCAGCTTCGACATGTAAAACGACGGTACGTCGCGCAGCGCCACTTTCACTCTCTCCTCCGGACTCGCCGCCGCGATGCAACTGATTGAATTCGGCGCGCCCTTGGAAATGTTGGTCGTGCCGTCGATTGGATCGATCGCGATGTCGAATTGCGGCGAACCGGGCAGCCAGGTGCCGAGTTGTTCCCCTTTGAAAATGCCGGGCGCGTCGTCCTTGATTCCTTCGCCGATGACGACCTCGCCGCAGATGTTCATCAAATCGAACATGCCGCGCATTGCATCGCACGCTGCGGCGTCCGCTTTTTCCTTGTCACCGCGGCCGAGCCAGCGGAGTGAGTTGAGCGCCGCTGCTTCCGTTGCGCGCACGAAATCGAACTCAATGATGCGCTCGATGTCGTGATAATTTTGTTTTGGCAGCCGGTGCATGCGGGCAACTAAGATTCACGCAAGCATGTGAAGATGACAAGCGTTGTAGCTGCCGCTGTCCTCAGCGGCATCCCAAACCTCGCCACCGATTCTGCCACCAGCGACGGCGGCAGCTACCACGCGCTCGGTTTTTTGTTTTTCCCAGAGTAGATGTCGATCTTATGCAGACGGATTGGAAACTGCGTGTCGCCACCGAAGACGACATTAGCGCGATTGAAAAACTGATTCCGCTTTCGGTGCGCGGATTGCAGGCCGCCTATTATTCCACCGCGCAAATGGAAGCGGCCCTCGGTTCTGTCTTTGGCGTGGATCGACAATTGATCCTCGATAAAACCTATTTTGTCGTTGAGTACGGCGGCGAAATCATCGGCTGCGGCGGCTGGAGCAAACGGAGAACGCTTTTCGGGAGCGACCACCAGACAAATCGCGATGATGCCGAGCTTAATCCAAGCGCGGACGCGGCGCGCATCCGCGCGTTCTTCATCCATCCGGCCTGGGCGCGCCGGGGAGTCGGCCGCCGAATTTTGGATGAATGCGAACAAACGATTCGCGCCGCCGGATTCAAATCGATCGAACTTGCGGCGACATTGTCAGGCGTCGCGTTTTATGCTGTCTGCGGTTATGTTTCGGGTGAACGATTAGACGTCCCGTTGCCGAACGGTTTGAGTTTAAAGATCGTGCGAATGACGAAAGAGCTTCATTAAAGCGCGGGGTGACTAGATCGCTGTTTTGGAAGGACGCGCGCTGTCGCGCCTTTTATTTCGGCGCCGGCGGCGCGGCGCCCGTCATCTCCGTTGCGCCATGGTTATGCAAAGACGGGCGGATGCGCAGAAAAAATTCGAACGCATATCCAAGGTCATCGCCGTAATAACGATTTAGCTGATCGGGGAAATCATTGATCGTAAACTGCGCGCCGAGCCCAACATCGACATCGTGCCCGTGGGCCAAATCGCGCACGTAACCGATAGTGGCGGCGTTGATCCGAAAAATTTTGTCAAGATCGACATCCTGCAACACGAGCTCGCGGCCCGATTTTTCCACGCGCTCCCAGCGCGCGTAAACCGTGTCGCGCCCCCACTGAAAATTCGTTTCCAGCAAAAACGACTGCGTCGTTTCACCAGAATCGTTGTTTTGTCCCCAGACGAACGATGTCGACCAATTTCGATCCTGGCCGAGTGGTTGATTGTAAATCGCTGACGCGGTCGTGCGATGGCGTTTCACGTCCGGCTCGAGCGCTTCCGGACTTTTGATGTAACCATGCGAAACTTGCAGCGCCAGATTGGGCGTCGGGTTCCAGGAAAGGCGGCCGCTAAATGAATCGAAGCGCGGCCGCTCGAAGTCGTAGCGGTTTTCGTCGGGCTCGCGGCCAGTGAACGAGCTACCCTCGATTTTTACGTTGCGCCATTGCACGCCCGCCGTCGCGACGCCGAATGTGACGTGCGTTGAATCCTGCCAGTGATGCCCCAGCGGCGCGTCGGGATCATCCATGGCCGAAAGTCGATGCATGAAAGTGGGCGGTCCCAGCGCCGGTTCGCCCGGATAACCGAAATAAAAATATGCGCTAAGATCGACATCGAACTTTTGCGAGAGGCTCACTGACAATTCATCGAACAGATCGTGCGGATGTTGTCGATCGTGCAGTGGTTGATCGCGCCACGACTCGCCGCTTTGAAACAAAAGGGGATAACCGCGGCCGCCTTCCGTGAGTGGATCGAGACTCATCATCAGACGTCCGCCAAGCTGCGTGCTCTCGCTAAACGAATGCGAGTACATCGCCATGATCCAGTTCGGCGCATCGATCCGGTCGTCGCCGCGGCGCGTGCTCACATTGGTGTAACGCGGAAAAATCGCGCCGTGCAACATGAGCATGTCGTCGCCGAGCATGAACATCTTTCCATACATCGGCGTGGAATCTGGCACCCAGCTCGTGCCGGAGCTCTCGCGGTTCATCGGATCAGCAATGTTGACCGACGATTGCATCGACCTGTGCATCTCGTGCCCACCGTGCATTCCTTGGTCATGCTCGTGATCGTCGTGTTTCATTGCGGCGTGCATCGAATGATTGTCGATCTTCGCGTGTGGTTTCGGTTTTTCTTCTTTCAGCGGCACGAGTTTCATGCCGCACTTTGGGCAATTGCCGGGATGATCGATCACGACTTCGGGATGCATCACGCAGGTGTATTTTTGCGGTGAGGCCGAGGGCGTGGGCGAAGGATTCGCCACCGCGTTTATCGCCACGCAAGTCATTGCGGCGGCAATCAGAATTAAAATTTGTTTGTGCATGTTGATGTTGAAATTGAAACGAAAGAAATGCGCGAACGCGCGGCCCAAAGCAGCGCGACAAGTATGTGTTGGGGGCGGCTGTCTCAGCCGCAGTGAGTTTGCGCGTGAAGACCGCGCCCCTAACAGCTAGGCGAGAAATGGCGGAGCGTGTGCGAGGATGCTCCGCTGCAAAATCAATTCAGCGAAACTTCGCGCGCCGGGCGGTCCGGTGTCGAGCAACAGCGGCAATGATGCATTTCGCGAGGTTGCGATGAGCGCTAATTTTCCGAAGTAAAGATCGACATCAGAAAAGCTAGTGTGGTCGCGCGCCCAGCTTTTCGCTCCGGTCGAAACAACCGCGCGCAAAATCTTGCAGCACTGTAATTTCGTTGATTGCTCTTTTTGCTTCGACGGTTTGGAATGGAACGGACATGCGGCTGGTGAGGCCTCCGCTTGAGCGGTGACTGCGCCGAACGCGCAATGATTCGAGATCGCGATCCACGAGAAGATCACGAACAGGACGATCGCCCACTGGACAATACGGCTTCGCCCGAACGTGTTCATGTTCGACTGCATCTTGTCGATGTAATGCGCGGACTCAACTGTTTTCTTGTTCCGGCGGGTCAACGAACGGAGGAATGCTGCCGGTCGTAACGCCTTCCGGCGGCACGACGTCCGCGTTTTGAGTTGTAGTTGTCGATGTTGCGTCGAATTGCGGTTGCTCAATCCGTGTCGACATCAACATGGCGGTGAACAATAACGCCGCGCCGAGATAGTACGGGGCGCCCGGCAAATGAAACGAGTGCTCCGGATTGATAAACCAGGCGTAGGTCCAGGAAAACAATCCGGGGCCGATCAGAAAGGAAAGCGAACGCAAGCTACCGATAGCGCCTTGCAGCTCGCCTTGTTCGCGCTCGCTTACGCGGTGGGTCATCATTCCCTGCGCCGCGGGCATCGAGATATTCCACATCGAAATGATCGGGATCGACGCGAGTAAAACCGCGCCGCTTCGCGCGAGACCGGCGATAAGCATGCCGGTCGCGCCGAAAAATTGGCCGATGTACAGCGTCCGCCGTTCCCCGAAACGCGCGACCATGCGCGGGGTCAAGCCGGCGGAGATGACGGCGGTGCAAACGCCGACGACGGCAAGGGAAAGACCGATCATGCTCTGGCTCCAGGCATAGCGATAGATGGCATACAGGGCCCAGATGCTGAAAACATTGTGTGCCACGTAGGCCAGGAATTGAATCGTGGCCAAACGCCAGAGTTCATGATGCGACCGCAGCAAGACGAGCGAGCCCACCGGGTTGGCGCGACGCAGCGTGAATTCCTTGCGTCGCTCGGGCGGCAATGATTCGGGCACAAAAAAATATCCCCAGAGCCAGTTCGTCAGGCTAAAACCGGCCGCGACCAG
>CATPAW010000103.1 GCA_955652255.1 uncultured Chthoniobacterales bacterium
CGCGTATTTGAAGGCGGCAAGTCCTCAACCTTCGCCGCCGCCGAAATGAACTGTGTGTTTACTTTGCGCGTTTCGCGATGATTTCAGCGCGTCGCTGAGTTTTTCCACAATTACGCGTACGCGCGCGCGCGCGTACTGGGCGCTCCAGTGTACGTATGCGGTCGCTGCGCAAGATGTTCGACAACGCCAGCTTTGGCCTCGACGGTCGGCAGCGAGATTGCGAGTATCTGTGATGCGCGTTTCTGCGTTAATCTATATGTCAGCCGAGGTTAAGAAACTAATTCAGCTAGAGATCGGGCACATCTTGTTCATCGACATCATCGGTTACTCGAAACTGCTCATCAACGAGCAGAGGGATCAGATTCAAAAATTAAAAGAGATCGTGCGCGGAACCGAGCAGTTCCGCGTGGCTGAAGCGGAAGGCACACTGCTGCGGTTACCGACCGGCGATGGCGGCGCGTTGGTTTTCCGCACGAGTCCCGAAGCGCCGGTCCTGTGCGCGCTCGAGGGCAGCGTGCAAAAGGCAGCCGATCAGGTCCGCTCATCGCACAGATGTGCGCGCCATTAACGTCCGGTCTAGTCAAAGAAGCGCGGATCGGGATCGGTCAGAAGGTGCTCGATATCGGTGGCGGAAGCGGCGAGCCATCGCTCACAATCTCAAGCATTGTCGGGCCAATCCGTCGGCTCCATAAAAAACCTATGTAGAAATCGTCGAGCAGGTCGGCCGGAGCATCCGTTAATCAACGGAATGGCTGCAACTAAATCGAGTTTACGATTTCGTACGAGGAATTCAGGAACACGCGCGAGAGTCTTGTCACGCCTGCGGCTGGTAGTTTTCGGCTCCGTCTGCGGATCGCAAGATTCAACCGGAGGAAATACGGTGGTGTTGAGCTGATTGGTAATAGTAATTTCAAGCCGACCGTTTGACATCTTCGCCTCAGGATGGACGGCGACAAATTAAAGCCAAGACTAGATAATGCCGAATACCTAGCCGCTGTCAGACATCAATCTTTATCTTGAGGCTCCCAAGGCTCTTTTGAAGGTTCAAAAGCATCTCATTCGTACGCTTCGTAGCTTCATCCATTCCCCGTCGAAACCCCGTCGTCTCGAAGGGCTGGTTGCAAAAGGGGCATTTGCGACCGTCAGCCTTAAACCATCTGACAGTCTCCTTGATCTGCTTGTCGCATTTAGGGCACGTAATTTCCAGCGGCAAATTGTCGAATGAAAATGCCATAGTCTTGTTCACACAATGAACAAGACTTTTTGATTTGGCTAGTCTTAGTTCGGCAAAAGCCGCCTCAAACACGGAAAACCCGTCCTACAATTGGGCGGCCTATCAACTATCACGCGGTTTTCTTAGCTAGCTTCGCCTGCAAAAACTTCAGGATCGCCACTTCGCTGGCGCGGAGATCGATTGCCTCGCCCTCGAGCGCTTCGTCGGTTTTGCGCTTCAAACCTTCGATGATATCTCCGTCGAGATAACTCTCGAGCACAACAGGATCAATGTAACACTTTTGACAAATTACCGGAGTGTTTCCAAGTATTTTTGCGACCGCTCCGATTGCATTTTTGATGTTCGCTTTGGCTTGTTTCTTTGTCTCAAACGCACCCGCGGCATTCAGGGCAATCGCGGCCAAAACCGTTCCCGCCCAAGTCCGAATATCTTTGGCCGTGAAATCTTCTCCCGTGATCTCGCGGAGGTAATCATTCACGTCCTGCGAAGTAATGTCCCGCGCTTCGCCGTCATCATCCAGATATTGAAACAGATTCTGTCCCGGCAAATCTTGCACTCTGGCAACGATTTTTGCGATCCGTCGATCTTGTATGTCGACGTCATGTTTGATTCCGCTTTTTCCCCGAAAACGAAAACGCAACTTCGAACCGCTTACATCCACATGCCGGCCATTCATCGTCGTCAGGCCAAACGATTTGTTATCGCGCGCGTACTCTTCATTGCCGACCCGAATAAATGTTCGTTGCAACAACTGGACAACTGTGGCGAGCACTTTGTTTTGTCGCAGGCCGGGCAAAGCAAGATCTGCTTCCACGCGTTTGCGAATCTTGGGCAAGGCCTCGCCAAAAAGCACCATCCGATCATACTTGTTTTCGTCACGCGCGGCCCGCCAACGCTCCTGATACCGGTACCGGGGAGTTTCGATACTTGCCAAAAGATCGTTGCTGCCGGCGGCCATATTGCGAACATCGGTGTTCACGGAAAACCGGTGCAACTAAACCTGGACAAATTTTGGTCCCGCAATATCACCCTAACGACAGGCCTGGTTGATACTGTTACGACGCCAATGCTTTTAAAGACAGTGGTTTCACGGAAGCTTCAGCCGGAACAACTCATTACGCATCACTTCACCTTGAAGGATGTGATGAAGGCCTACGATACCTTCGCGGATGCTGCGAACCAGCGTGCGCTAAAGGTGATAATTACTAAAGCCTAGATACGAGGGTTGATGCTAACGGGATAGGGGTTTTCCCCTTACTTCTTCTGCCTCAGTCTGTGCGAGCCGCCATACTTTGGAGTCGTTGGGCAAGACTTTAGTCGGCGCGGGACGAATCGAAATATAGGTCGGGTTTCCGGTAAGAACGAAGTCC
>CATPAW010000104.1 GCA_955652255.1 uncultured Chthoniobacterales bacterium
ATGCCGAAGCTTGTCAGAATTTCTAAACGGTCTTCTCCGCAATGATTTCCAGCACGAGCGGCGTAAGCATCAACGAATTTGGGCTTGCTTCTGCGTCGGCTAAGTCAGCGCGAACTTTGTCGGCAAAGCTTTGATCGATCCTATCCATTTCTTGTAATCGCGGTAGATAAACCGCAATAAACTGAGCCGGCCATTGCCACATATAGTCGGTCGGACGAATGCAAAAAATATGCGGCGTCGCCGAGCGAATGACAAAATCGTTCTCCGACAGCAGCTCCGATAATCCGGAAGCACCGTCGGGCTCGCCGCCCGATTCGCGCCAGGTGGCGATGACGTGTTCGCGGAATTTTTCCTGGCTCGGGATACGTGGAAAAAAACGCCATGTCTCGTAGTGCCCATATTCATGAAAGATCGACATGCCGTCTTTTGGCATAATGGCGCCAAGTTTTTTGATTAATAATGACGGATTGGAAACAAACGACAGCACCCATCGGCACCAGGAAAAATCGTAATCGCCTTTTGGCAAGTCGTCGGTCATCAAATCCAACTCGTGAATGCGCACGTTCGTGAGCGACCGCGCGCGAACCGCTTCCTCCATCGCGCGCACGAACTTGGCCGAACGTTCGAGCGCGACCACTTCTCCGGCCGGCCCGACAATTTCCGCTAGATCGACAGTTGCATAACCCGGGCCAGCGCCGACATCGAGCACGCGGCTGCCAGCGGTGATGCCGGCCTTCTTCCAGCAATCCAAAACCACCGGGCGCCAGGCGCGATGCTGCAGGCCCAGTCTTGCCAGTTCCTCGTCGTGCGTGCCGAGGACGTAATCGCGTTCCTTATTCACGATCTTGCGCCCGAGTTCCGCCCGTCATACCCGCGGATGAATTGAAGCAAAAAAAACTCAAGGAAAAAATATCAGTAGTAAAAATACACCGAACAGCAGCAGGTGGATGCAGCCCTGCAAAACATTGGTTCTGCCGCTGGCAAACGTGACCAGGCTCACGGCGAGTGTTAACACGAGTAGCGGAAGATTGCCGCCCTCCACTCCGAGCGCGACCGATCGTTTGGTGATGAGCCCGATGGTCAAAATGGCCGGAATAGTCAGCCCGATGGTTGCGAGCACTGAACCGAGCAGAATGTTTACAGAACGCTGGAGCTGGTTACCCAGGGTCGCCCCGATTGCGCTTAACGCCTCCGGCGCGAGCACCAACGCGGCGATAATCGCTCCGCCTAATGCCTGTGGCATACCGAAACGCTCGATGCCGTTATCCAGGGGAATGGCGAATTTCTCCGCTAGCAAGACCACGGCAATCAGATAGAGAAATAACATCACGGCATGAAAAGCGGTGGAGCGCATCCGCAGTTGATGATGACCGATCTCCGCCGCCGCCGCATGCTTCGTTTCCACGAAATACTGTCTGTGCCGCATCGTTTGTATCAGGAGGAAAATTCCGTAAAGCGCGATGGACATGACGGCCAGGAAAATTTGCTGCTCACCGGAGAGCGTTGGTCCGCTCGTAGAAGTGGTGAAGTTTGGCAGGACTAAACCAAGCACCGCCAGTGTCATAATGACATTGAGGTAGGAGTTGGTGCCTTGCAGATTATAATGTTGCTCGCGATGCCGCAGCCCGCCCAAGAGTAGAGATAACCCCACCAGGCCGTTGAGCGCGATCATGATCACGGCAAACATCGCATCCCGCGCGAGGGTGGGATTATTTGCACCATGCAGCATCGCGGTGGAAACCATCATCACCTCGATGCTGATGGCCGCGAGCGTCAGAACCAGTGTTCCGTAAGGCTCGCCGCACTTGATGGCAAGGCAATCGGCGTGCCGCACAACGGAGATCGCGGACCAAAGGACAGCAACGAACAGCCACAGAAAGATAACCAGCAGCCAGAACGGATGCGCGATATTTTCCACCAGCCGGCTCCCGGTTACAAAAAAAATCGCTGCTGTTGCCAAGCTGATGACGAGCGGAGATTCCGCACGTACGAAGCCGCGGAAGCCCGTGACGCTTTTTGCTCCGGCGTTGCTGGGCATGGGCGCGAGCATATCCAGTGCGTCCGCGCCACGCAAACTAAGAGCACAATCGTAAAACAAAAGGGCTGGCGCAGTATCGCGTCAGCCCTTTAAGAATTGCGCGGAAACGAATTCCTCGATCCAACGCTCCTATCCAGCCAGAGGCAGAAATTCTTCGCGAGTAATCTTACCGTCTCTGACGGTATAGATTCCCACCTCGGACATCGGCATTCGTTCCTTCGAAGCTTTGTTAGTGACGTCAATATCGAACTTCACGACAAAGGTGTCGCGCGCGACAAATGGGCCCGTCACTTTGGAATCGTGTATTTCATGGTTGTCCATGAACCATTGCGTCTTTCCTCGCACCTGATCGATGCCGCGCATTTCCGCCGGCATGTTTTCCATCGCGCGCGGTTCCACGCTCACGATGTCTTTCGCATACAAACTGTTAACCGCCTGCATCCATTCGCCTTTGCGGCACAACTCCACCAATTTCTTTGCGACTTCTTCCGTCTTCATATTTTCTCCTGTGTTTTGGTTCCGTGCTACTTGATGAAAAACTTCTCCAGTTTGTCGAAGCAGCCGGTCCAGCCTTGCTCGTGACGATCTCGGCTTTCGACGGACGCGAATTTCTCTTGCGTCAACACCAACTCAGTTTGTTTGCCGCGCGCCCGAAACTCCAGCGTCACCAGCATCTCGCTGGGCTCGACTTCGCCGAAATCTGGCTCGCTGCCGTCCTTCTCCCAAGCCCAGGTGAAGACCAGTCGCTCGGGCGGTTTCACTTCGCGATACGTCCCGACGGCCGTGTGAAATTCGCCATCGAGTCTCTTCATCTGGATGCGATACTTCCCGCCGACACGTAGGTCTACCTTCGCCAGCGAAACAGCCAAATCCTCGTCCGGTCCGAACCATTTCTTGAGTTGCTCAGGATCTGTCCACGCCTCGAACACGCGCTCGCGCGGCGCTTTGATCAGACGTTTGATCTCTAAAGTAAGTTCTTCTGCTGTCTTCATGGTCATGATGTTCCTTTCTTCTTCAACTGTCTGTTGGTCATATCTCCGATCTCACGACGCGCGGTCACAGTTTCCCGTTGGGCGCTTGTGTCATTTCTTTTGTCGGTCATAGGGTCTTCTTTGTTTCAACAAATTCCTTTAACGATGAGCCAATGATTTGCGTCCAGCCCTGCACGAAATTCGTCCGGGCAAAAGCCGGAATTGTCGGAAAACTTTCCAAACCTTCGTGAGTCAGTTTCAAACGCGTCTGGTTTCCTTCCGCAAACAATTCAAACGTCACCTGCGAATCGCCCTCGTATCCCTCGTAGCGCCAACTGTAGACCAGTTTTTTGCCGGGAATGACTTCTTTGATCTTGCAGTGATGCGCATACGTGAAGCCCTCGTGTTCAACGCTGAACTGAAATTCAAAACCCACTTCCGGCTTGAATTCTTTCAGATCAAAATACCAATGCTTCATTTGCTCGACCTCCGTGATCGCTTTCCAAATTCGTTCCGGAGGCGTGTTGAAAGTTCGTTCGATGACAACCGCTTCTGCCAACTGATTTTTCGTGGTCATGTTTTCTCGCTTCCTGCTTAAGCCGCGTACTGATCGTGGCGGCGGACCCAATCCATCGTCGAGTCCGGGTTTTCGTCGCGCCCCTTTGGCACCAGATCGAGGAGATTATAGGTGCCAATTAACATGTCGAGCCCGCGTGCATAAGTTGAATATGTGTGAAACACCTCACCTTTTTCGTTTTTGTAGAACACGCTCAGGCCGGGAAGTTCGTCGCACATAAACTCCGTCGTTTCGTAATTGTAGTTAACCTCGCCCTTCGCCTCTTCATCCTTCGTGAATGAGACGTCATAATCGAAATTGAAGTCATTCCCGAACGACGAGACCCATTTGAAACGCCAGCCCATGCGCTTCTTGAACGCGTCGATCTCGCGCAAAGGCGCTCGCGAGACAACTGCAAACGAAACGTCACGGTGCGCGAGGTGCACAATGGCGCCGTCGAAATGATCGGCCAGGTATGAGCAACTCTTGCAACCCTCCTCCCAATCTGGACCCAACATGAAATGATAGACGATCAATTGACTGCGTCCGTCGAAAAGATCAGCAAGCGTCTGCTTGCCGTCCCTCCCGTCGAAAACATACTCCGTGTCGATCTTGACCATCGGGAGTTTGCGCCGCGCAGCACTGAGTGCGTCTCGCTGCCGGGTAAATTCCTTCTCGCGGGAAAGCAGATCTTTGCGTGCAACAAGCCATTCAGCTCGCGACACGGTTTCGGGATGATTCATTTGGTTCGCTTCTATTTTGGGTTCCATCTCTTCCAGTTTCATTTTGGCCTCCTCTGATTTGTTTTGTTTGTTTTTTCTTATAAAGCTTGCCCACCGCAAACGTGGTCAGTCCCCCGCTCGACGTCACCCCGGCGGCCATCAACGCGATGTTCGTTATGCAGACCGGACACATTGCGTCTATTTCGCTCCCTTCTTTTGCCATTGTTTGTTGGTCTTCTCCAAATA
>CATPAW010000105.1 GCA_955652255.1 uncultured Chthoniobacterales bacterium
CTCTGGGTCTGAGCGCCGAGATCCACAACGATGAAAGACTCGATGATGCGCCCGGTGAAATCGACATGCGCGACGCCGACTTAGGGGATGGGTAATTGTCAATTCTGGAAGAAATCGAGCGCGACGGAATGGGCGTGATTTATCGCGGCCCGCAACGGCATTCGCGTTACATTGTGGCATTGAAACGTATTTGACCTTGCAACCTTTGTAGGTTGTTCTAGTCTCTTGACCTTTTCATGAGCTTCCCCCGGGATATTTCTGTCTCTGCGCGTCTGCAAAAGGAACCGGTTGTTTGTCCATTGTGTGGATCGGCATCGCGCGTCAGACGGGGACTTTGCCTGAGCTGTCTGCTCTCTCAGGGTCTGGGCACCGACAGCCACAACAGCGAAACGCTTGAGGACGTGCTTGCTGAAATCGATGTGCGCGATGCCGATTGGCAGCTGGGCAATTATCAAATTCTCGAAGAGATCGGACGTGGCGGGATGGGGGTCATTTATCGCGCCCGGCAACGGCATTCGCGGCGCATAGTGGCGCTGAAACGGATTTTATCGTACCACGCTGATTCGCAGGAAACACTGGCGCGTTTTCGCCGCGAAGCGCAAGCCGTGGCGAGCCTCGATCATCCAAATATTCTGCCCATTTACGAAGTGGGCGAGAGTGAGGACGGGTTTCCCTTCTTCAGCATGAAGTTCGCGTCCGGCGGCAGCTTGCTCGACGCCGGACCGGCTCTGCGCAGCGACCCGCGCCGCAGCGTGGCGCTGATGGCAAAGATCGCGCGCGCCGTCCAATACGCGCACGCTCAAGGCATTCTGCATCGTGCTCTAAAACCGGGAAACATTTTGCTCGATGGACGCGGCGAACCATTGGTGAGCGATTTCGGTCTGGCCAAATGGCTCGACACGACCACCGATGTTACGCGCACGCTGACGATTTTCGGCACACCCGGTTACATTGCGCCCGAGCAAGCAAAGGGATCGGCTCCAAACCTCACACCGGCGTCGGACATTTACAGTCTGGGCGCGATCTTGCTTGATCTTTTCACCGGCCGGCCGCCATTCCTGGGCGAGCACGCGTTGGCTGTTATTCAACAAGCCGCCGAAAAGCCGGCGCCCAAGCTGCGCTCTCTCGCGCCGACGCTCGACCGCGATCTGGAAACGATCTGCGCAAAATGTTTGGAGCTGGAACCGAGGGCGCGTTATCCCTCAGCAGGTGCTCTAGCCGAGGACCTTGAACGCTGGCTCGAAGGCCGCCACATCATAGCGCGTGCCGTCTCCCCGCCCGCGCGCGTCTGGCGTTGGTTGAGGCGGAATCCAACTGTTGCGGGAATGGCTGCGCTCCTGCTGGCATTGGGATCGGCAGTGGGCGTGATGACTTGGAAGGTCGAAATGGCGAGCCCGCCAGCGGCAAGTGGCATCGCCGTCCTGCCGTTCGAGAGTTTAAGTCCAGATAAAGAAAACGCATTTTTTGCGGACGGCGTTTACGACGGTGTTTCCACTAAGCTGGCGAAGGTGGCCAACCTGAAGGTCATCAGCCACAACAGCGTGGCGAAATATCGCGGCGCGCGGAACACACAGGAAATCGGGCGCGCATTGAATGTCGCTTACGTGCTCGAGGGAAGCGTGCGCAGGGAAGCGGGCAGGATCCATCTTGACGCCCAGTTGATTGATACGCGCACGGACGCACACGTGTGGGCGGAAGAATACGATCGGAATTTGAACGACGTGTTCACACTCCAAAGCGAGATCGCGCAAAAGGTTGCAGATCGGCTTGGAGCCGACGTCTCATCTGTTGCAAAAGCCGCAATCGAAGAGCCGCCGACCACTGACCTTGTTGCCTACGATGCCTACCTGCGGGGCAAAGACCTCATCAACGGCATTTCCTTTAGCACGCGGGCAAAAGAAGATCTGTCCCAAGCCGTGCAACTCCTTGACCAAGCTGTGGCACGCGACCCTTCCTTCTTTTATGCGCATTGTGAACTTGCGGGAGCGCATGACCGGATTTATTTCCTCGGTTTCGATCACACCGATGCACGCCTTAAATTGTCCGAAACAACCATTAAATCGATTCGCGGTCTGCGCCCGCAATCGGGTGAGACACATTTGGCTCTAGCTCAGCATTATTACTGGGCGTATGGATATTACGACCAGGCGAAGGAGGAGTTGGCTGCCGCCCGGCGTACATTGCCGAACGAATCGCGAATTCCGCTTTTGTCTGGCTACATCGATCGGCGGCAAAGCCACTGGGAGAAATCCTTGGAGGAAATGAAACAGGCATTGGAGCTGGATCCGCGCAATTTCTCCATACTCCAGCAAATCTCTCTTACCTACCAAGCCTTGCACCGCTACAAGGAGGCGCTGTCCACTTTGGACAACGTACTGGCGATAGCTCCAAAGGATGTCGCGAGCCAGGTGCGACGGGGTTGGGTTGAGGTGGAATGGCGCGCAGATTCAAAGCCGATGCATACGACGATTGAAACGATCCTGGCCGAGGACCCGAGCGCGGCGCCTGTTATTTTTAACTCGTGGCTCGCCCTTATCTTACGCGAGCGCGATCCCGCAGAGGCCGAGCGCGCGCTGGCTGCCATGCCGCCCGGCGGCTGCTACGA
>CATPAW010000106.1 GCA_955652255.1 uncultured Chthoniobacterales bacterium
CCACCCAAGCACCCGGCGGATCTTGTCCGCACAACCGACCAGACTCGCCGGCTCGGTTGGACGATCGAAAGAGGGATCGCGCTTCACATATTTTTCCCAGGGAAGATCGACAACGGCGAAGGCGGCCTCAACAAATTCGCGCACGGAATGCGTTTCACCGGTCGCCACGATATAATCGTCCGCGGTCTTGTGTTGCAGCATCAGCCACATGGCTCTCACGTAATCCTGGGCGTGGCCCCAGTCTCGCCGGCTCTCCAGATTGCCCAGGACGAGATCGACATCAAGACCGCGCGCAATCCGCGCCACCCCGCGCGCGATCTTGCGCGTAACAAAATTTTCGCCGCGCCGCGGCGATTCGTGATTATAGAGAATACCGTTGCAAACAAACAGCCCGTACGATTGCCGGTAAACGCGCGCCAGTTGTGTGGCGAACGCTTTGGCACAGCCGTAAGGGCTAGCCGGAAACATCGGTGTCTGTTCAGTCTGCGGTGTTTCAGTCGCATTGCCAAAAATTTCCGAGCTTGATGCGTGGTAAAATCGCACCGGCGCGGGCTGATCCCGTGCGATCTCGAGCAAGCGCAGCGTCGCCATTCCCGCCTCTTCGCAGGTGGATTCAGGGATTTCGAAACTCAGGCCGACATGGCTTTGTCCCGCCAGATGATAAAGCTCAGTCGGGCGCACGTCGCGGAAAATGCGGCGTAACGTTGTTCCGTCCGATAGATCGCCATAATGCAAAAACAATCGTTGGCCGTAAATCTTCTCATCGCGCCGCAGGTGCTCGATGCGTGAGCGCAACAAATTGCTCGTGCGCCGCACCATTCCATGAACGGTGTAATTTTCTTCAAGGAGTAGCTCGGTCAGGTAGGAACCATCCTGGCCTCCGATTCCGGTGATGAGCGCGACTTTTTCGTTCTCCTTCATCCGAGGGAAGGTTGAACGCCCAGCGTCCAATCTTCAACTTCCAACTTCCAAGCTTCGGCCACGCTTAAGTTTGGATCGCGCTTCGCCGGCCGAATTTCTTCTCCAACTCCGCCAGCGAAATTTGAATCATCGTCGGCCGTCCGTGCGGACAGCAATAAGGCAGATCGCAGCCGAGCAAATCCTGGATGAGTTTTTCAACTTCGAGATAGCGCAGCGGATCATTGGCTTTCACGGCATGACGGCAAACCGTTTTTGCGATCGTCTCTTCGCCCAGACGCAACGGTGAACTGCTGTTGCTCGCGCTCTTGAGATCATCGACGACTCGCTGCATGAAGCTGACCGGATCGGACGTTTTCAAGAATGCCGGCAGACAGTCGATCTTGAAAGTGTTCGGTCCAAACCCTTCGATACCGATTCCCATTTTTTGCAAAATCGACATGTTGCGCTCGACCCATTCGGCGTCGCGCAGGGAGAGATCAAACGTTTGAGGAAGCAACAATTTCTGGGAGAGAACGCCTTGATCCTCCATTCGCCGGCGCAATTCCTCAAAAAGAATGCGCTCATGCGCCGCATGCTGATCGACCAGGACGAGCCCGTCCGCATTCTCCATCAAGACGTAAAGTTTGTTCAAAACGCCGATGATCTGAAATTGCTGAGGAATCTTCTTGTCGATCCTCTCTTGGGCAAGCGTCGTGTCCGGTAGTTTACGGGGCCCCTCGAACCCGCTCGGCGCGAAACGCGGCAGCGTCTCGATTGTTTGCTGCGCAAATGCAGGCTGCGCTTCGATTGGTCGCGTCCGTCCGATTGGCAGCGCTGATGATTGCGAGACATTCGGTGCGCGAAATTTCTCCTGCCAGTCGCCGCGTCCACCTTCGAGCGCGCGCCGAATAGAATTGACCACAGCCTCGCGGACCCCGGTTGGATCGCGAAAACGGACCTCGCGTTTCGCCGGATGGACGTTCACATCCACAGACGCTGGATTGAGATTTAAGAAAAGGAACGTTACGGGAAATTGCCCTTTCATGAGCGCAGTGTGATAGCCCTCGCGCAATCCCGCCGTGACCACCGGGCTTTCAATCGCGCGGCCATTCACAAAGACGAGCTGCTGTGCCCGCGTTTGCCGGCTCACGCCCGCCTGCCCGATCAATCCGCCGATGTCGATCTTGCCCAGCCCGGCGCTGGTCAAGGGAAGCAAGCGCTCGAGCAATTTGTTTCCGTGCAAATCCCGGATGCGGTCATGGAGATTTGCCGCCCGCGGAAGTTGAAACACGAGCCGATCGTCGCGCACAAAGGTGAAAGCAATCTCGGGATGTCCGATCGCCTGGAGGTGGAGCTGGTGCTCGATGTTCCGGCTTTCGGTGTTCTCCGAGCGAAGAAATTTCCGGCGGGCGGGCAGATTGTAAAAAAGAGAACGCACCTCGACTTGCGTTCCAGGTGCTTCGCCGCCGTCGCGCACGATGTCGATCTTGCCGCCGTTCACGATGATTTCGGTACCGGCGGCAGCGTCCGCTTCGCGCGTCGTCAGTCGAAAACGCGAAACACTCGCGATGCTCGGCAAAGCTTCTCCGCGAAATCCAAGTGTGGTAATCGCATGAAGATCTGCCGCCGAACGAATCTTGCTCGTGGCATGACGCTCGAGCGAAAGGAGCGCGTCATCGCGATCCAAGCCGCAGCCGTCATCGATCACGCGGACGAGCGAAATTCCACCGCGTCGAATCAAGATGTCGATCTTACGCGCGCCGGCGTCGACGCTATTCTCGATGAGTTCTTTCACCACGGAAGCGGGGCGCTCCACTACTTCGCCGGCCGCGACCTGGCTGGCAACGATTTCCGGCAGCAATCGAATGCGGCTCATCTGATTGGAGATTGTAGAATGAGGGATGCGGATTGCGAATTCGATTCGGTGGATTGGTTGACTTGACCGGCCCGCGCCGTACTTTAAAAGCAGATGATCGACGTCACCGAAAATGCAGTGCGGCAGCTCCGCAACTTGCTCAAAGGGCAGCCGGAAGCGGGCAAAGGACTGCGCGTTCAAATTGTGAAGGGCGGTTGTTCGGGATTGCATTATGAGATGGCGCTGGGTGAGAAAAAGGCGGCGGACGCCGTGGTGCAACGCGATGGGGTCGAGTTTTTCATCGACAATGAGAGCGCCCAATATTTGCGCGATGCTACTCTGGATTTTCGCGACGGTTTGACAGGCGTCGGTTTTCACATCGTGAATCCCAATGCGTCGCGGACCTGCGGGTGCGGTTCCTCGTTCGAAGCGGCGCGACCGGCTTGAAACCGAGGAATTTTCTCGCTTTCGGTTAGAATGGACTACGGCCGTTTTAATTATGAAGAGCCGTACGCGCGTCCGCGGCGCCGCATCAATTATTTTGCGTGGACGGTGGCGATTCTGCTCCTGACCGGGCTTACCTTTGCCGCCTGGCTCGGCAGTTTTTACATTTTCGATCAACCGGAACGGCCGGGCAGTTATCGGATTCTGCAAAGGCTGCACAAGATTGAGCCACCGAAACGCTTCGAGTTAACGGCCGCGCCGGCCGGCGAATTTCTGAACGCAAAGCAGCTCTACGACCGCTATGTCGCGATGGGCGCCGCCGAACTTGCCAAAGCCAATGCTGAATTGGCGCGCAATTATATTCGAAATTACACGCAGGTGCCCGGATTGGTGCCGTACGTGACGGGCCGATTCATCATGATGGAAGCTCGCGAACTCGGACCAAACGGTGTTTTCACCTCGGGGATGGTCGCGCTCACCAATGCAGTCGATCACGCCGAGTTGCTCATGGAGCACGTTTATCCGGCCGACTCCGACGTCACGCCGTTGATGAAGCAAACGCTCAATGTTGGTTTGGAAATCAAACTCGAACGCACGCACGATCTTTCCGCTGTAATTCACGCGGAGCGACTGACTGATAGTCGCATTATGATCACTGCCATCCCATTACTTTACGGCACGTATACAATCACGCGCGGGCCGGGCACTTTCACGCTTGAACCACCTCTCAATCTCAATCTCGCGGCGGGCTGGCCGTTATTTAAAGAGCAAATGCGCGCGAGGGCCGAGTTACACTACGTTAATTATCGACGGCAGGCCGCGGGCCCTCAGGGTCAGGTGCCGATCATTGGCCTGCCACCCAGCGGCACGCCCCCTCCCGCGCAGAATGAATTGGTTCGAATCGAGCCGGCCAAGCCAGTCGAAACGCCGCCGATCGCGAAGGTTCTGCCAAGAAATGCAAAGCTGGCAAAAACAACGCCGTTGCCGAAAGGCGGGAAACTGACAAAGAAACAAAAGCTGACGTCGCCACCTCCTCCCGCGCCTCCCGCTTCGACTGCAATGCAACCGGCAGTCGCGCAAAAATCGGGCCCGACAATTCCGTCGCCGCTCGCCGTCGCTCCGCCGTCTGCGCCGCCAGTGCCGACGGCGCCGCCCGCCGTTTCAGCTGCGCCAGCGGTCGCGCTCCTTTCCCCGGCGCCGAACGCAACCGAAGGACCGGTGTTGCCCGCTCAACCGGTCCCGGCTGATTCCTCCGGAACGGCCCTAGCGTCAACCGCCGGCGGCGGGACATGGAAGACTTTTCCGGCGGGGAAAATGCCGCTCGGTCGACTCATCGGCCCAGGCGACTTGCGAGATATCGCCGAGCGCGGACTTGCCGGCGAGCGCATTTACTTGCGGGGGCAATTCGTCGTCAATTTTGCCGATGCCAACCGCGCCGTTCTTCGCCCGCGAACGAAACTTACCGAGACTGTGCTTCGCTTTGGCGCGGGCTCACCAACGCGTATCATCGTCGAGTTTCCCGCCGGCTACACTCCCCCGCGACAAGGCTCTGTCGTGAACCGCGATGAAGCGCGTCCGCTCGAAATCACCGAGGTGCGCAAACAAGAAGACGGACAGCTCAACGTTTTTGCGCGCGAAATCATGCAGTAGTGTTAGCGGCGCTCTTTTGTCTGCAGCACCACTTTGCCGTCTTCGATCTCGAATCTCTCCAGATTGTTATTGTTCGACCAATCGGACATGTAACCGCGCAAGGACCACGATCGGTACTGCCAGCGCAGCACTTCCTCTCCCACCGAGCGGCCGTTCACAACAATGCGCGTGATCCGCGCGTCGGCCGGACTTCCGCCGGCGGCCGATTGCACCGTGCATTCGGCATTGATGTAATGTCCGCGCAGCCATCTCACGTCGGCGAGTGGGATGCTCACTTGCAAATGGCCGACGTCATTGTCGATGGAAACATGCGCCTTGCCGCGCAACTTCGGCTCGGAGTCGATAAGCGCATTGAGATCATCCGTGGTCAACTCGATCCGCGCCGGCTCACCGGCATGCGCCGCTTTTTCGAAAGCGTCCCAACGGGCTCGTACCGTTTCCTGTTCCTGTTCGGTCGCCATGCTCGTGGACAACTGCACATGTGTCGTCGCGAAATATTCGCTGCGGAGATAGCGAATGGCCAGGTAAGAGCCGCCAACGAACGCGATCACGAGGACAATTACAAAGACAACGAGGATGAGACAGCCTTTTGCGAAACAGCCCATCCCTCTTTGCGGCGGCGGCGGTTCGATCCACGCGGTATTGGTCATGCGCGGGCGTCTTTCGCCATGTCGATCTTCGCCTGCGCGTCGATCAGTTTGTCATAAAGACCGCGCAGTCCTTCCGAAAGCGTGCGAGTGCCAGCAAGGATCGGCATAAAGTTCGTGTCGCCGCTCCATCGCGGCACAATGTGCACGTGCAAGTGATCCACAATGCCCGCGCCCGCGCATTCGCCCAGGTTCAGCCCGACGTTGAATCCTTGCGCTTTCATCGTGGCGCGCAGCAGCGTTTGCGCATGCTTCACTAAATTCCAAAGCTCGACAATTTCGTTCTCACCCAGCGCCGCAAGATCGGCCGTCTTGCGATACGGCACCGCCATCAAGTGACCCACCGCGTACGGATATCGGTTCATCATGAGAAACGCATTCTTGCGCCGTGTGATTACGAAGTGTGCAGCGTCATCGCTTGTTCTTGCCGCCTCGGAGAGAAAGTTCGCGTCGGGTTTCTCGCGCTCGAAATATTCGACGCGCCACGGGCACCAAAGTGTTTCCATCTCTCGCTTGGGAATTTCTTCGGACATGTGGCGAACAGCTTTTCTGTAGGGGAAGCTGCCCGCTTCCCATCTGGCGAGAGTAGATTTCCGCTCCCGAAAGTCGAGCCAGCATTTCGACCGACCGTCGCCCTTTAGCGCGTGAGCAAAACATAACCGATGTCTTGCTCATTCTTTCGCTCCATTGGTCGGATTGGCGAAAGTGATGCATTTGAAAGCTCGCGCATCAGGCGCGGCGCTTCGTCCGTGGGCGCGACCAGCGCATCCAGCGCACCCCGGTTCCATTCTCTAATCGCCTCGTCCGGCTCGAGGAAATGTGTCCGCTCGAGATACAGCAGCATTCCTTCATCGCGGGCCAGGATCGCTTCGTATTGCCACTGATGCGCCTCTGCTTGATGGCGAACCTCGCGGCCAAAAATCACCAGCGCGGCGCGATGATTACGATATCCCGAAACAACTTTTGAGATCGTGTGACCGCTCGTCAATAAGATCGACAAGAAGAGGGCGGCGGCGCTCCACCGGTAAATGTGCTCGCGCAATTGTTCCCGAGACGACATTTTTCCGATCTGCACTGCCAGCAGCAAACAAAGCTGCGGAATGACCGGGAAAATTCGATCGACCCGCTTCGATGGAATGATCGACATCACGATTAAGCCGCCCAGGCTCCAACAAACCAGCCAGAATGTTTCGGGCGACATCTCCCGAAATGCAGCGCCAATTCTCCATTGTCGTGAGCGAAGATCAACAATCGCAATTACAATCATCAACCCGCTCCACGGGGAAAATTTGAGGAGGAGATGTGGAAAATAAAAATAAAGCGGTTGCGAGCGATGAATTTCTCCGCCGAAACGCCCCGCGAATTCACGCAGCACGACCTGATTGAAAAAGTCCGGCTCAGAAAAGATTCCGCCGATCACCCAGACGAGAAAAATTCCAAGCGACGCAAGCCACGGCCACCAACCAGACCACGCAGATACCGCGTTCCTTTTGCTCCGCCACAATTGGTAAACGACGATGCCTGGCAATAAAAACGCATAAACAATCGGCCCTTTAATCAACATCGCCGCCGTCAACAGCACGAAGATCGACAATTGATCCCGCCGCTCCCATCGAGTTCCATCACAAATCTTCTTCCAAATTTGCAGGCCGATCAGAAACACGACCAGCGCGAGCGACATGTCCGTGCGGACAAGTGAGGTCAATCGCGGCGTGAGCAAATTAAACGCGAACGCGCTCATCGCGATAAGGCCTCCGAGCGCTCCGTAAACATTCCCGAAGCGAAAGAGCAAAATCGACAACGCAATTGCCGCGAGAAGCGACGGCAACCGCCACGCGATTTCCCACGATCGCGTCAGCGAGAAAAACCCGGCCGAGATCCATCCCACCAGCGGCGGCTTTGTCGCCACGCGTTCGAGCGGCGTGTGTTGATAAAACCAATGACCCTCCTTGACTATTTCGAAGGAGGTGAACGCCTGCTTGGCCTGATCGTAATCGTCGAGCTGCCACGGCAGATTCGTTATTAAAAACAAAACGACCGCAATCGCGCTAACGATCCAAGCCGCCCGGGTGTTTTCGACAAAGCTTCCTGTCGGGCTAACCCAGTTCATTAATAATCGCGTTCGCGGCGCGATCGCTCGCTCCGCCCTCACCGAGTTGGGCAATGATTGCATCGAACTCGGAAATCATTTGCTCCCGCGTGGACGGCTCATCAATCAATCGCAAGACCGCGTTCGCAATCGCCCGACCCCTTGCTCGATGCTGAATGAATTCCGGCACGACTTCTTTGTCCGCGAGCACGTTGGGCATGCCGAGATATTTTACGTTCACGACCAGCCGCGCCGCCAGATACGTCGGCCACGCGACTTTGTAAATAAGCACAAAGGGCAGCCGGAAATATGCGGCCTCGAGCGTGGCGCTTCCTGAAGCAACGATTCCCGCGCACGCGCGCTGCATAATCGTCGCCGCTTCGCCGGTCTTGATTTCGAAAGATTGATTGTCTCGCTTCCCGCTCGTCAACGCTTCGCGCTTCCCGTCTACG
>CATPAW010000107.1 GCA_955652255.1 uncultured Chthoniobacterales bacterium
GAATCCGTTCGCGCCTTTGATGACTTGCATTGCACCCGATACTTCCAAATCTATTCCGTCCCTTATCGGCCTGAACGTCACAGTCTGTCCGTCGATCTTCTCAGGGGCATTGGCAGCTTAACCGTCGGCGGTCTGTATCTCATACACTGGAAGATCAGACTGCACTTGGTTCTAGCAAGGCGATAATTTCCTCCAAGTCGCAAACATGGTCGGTCACTCCGCTTCCATTGCTGGTGCGACTTCCAACGTCTTGTGAATCCGGCAGAAATTGTAATGCATGCGGTGAAGCGCAACCGCGTGCCTGCTGGAATTCCACTCGGCAGAACTTGGCAAATACACGGGTAATCCGTGCGTTTTGATGCGCGAACATGCAGAATCGATTCAACTCGCTGTGTTCGCGAATTTCCCCTCGTAAAATGCGTTTTCAGAGGTGCCGATGATGGGATTCGAACCCATACCTCGCTTTTCGCGAGAACGGATTTTAAGTCCGTTGCGTCTGCCATTTCGCCACATCGGCGTGATGCGTGCACTCTACGCGGGTCGCTGCGCAGACCAAGATTTTTTGCGCCGCAGCAATTACATCCGCAAGGTCGACGCGCCGCGTAATTAAGAGACGGGCTTCTTCGCCGGAAGGAGCATGATGGAGGCAATTTTAACCAGAAGAACTTCTATGGCAGGAAAATTGGATGGAAAAAAAGTTGCAATTCTGGTCGCCGACGGTTTCGAGCAGGTGGAGATGACCAAACCGCGCGATGCGCTGGAGGAAGCCGGGGCGGAGACGAAGATTGTTTCCCTGAAATCCGGACAGATTTAGGGAATGCATCATGCCGACAAAGGAGATAAGTTCGATGTCGATCTTGTGGTCGCAGACGCCCGACCGGAGGAGTTTGACGCGCTCATGATTCCCGGCGGCTTGTTGAATCCGGATGCGCTGCACTCGAATGAAGATGCGCTCGAATTTGCGCGCCATTTCTTCCGCGAAAGCAAACCGGTGGCCGCAATTTGTCACGGGCCGCAAGTGTTGATTAGCGCGAATCTCGTTCGCGGAAGAAAGATGACTTCGTGGCCGGCGATTCAAGCCGATATGCGTAACGCTGGAGCGCGCTGGGTGGATGAAGAAATCGTCGTGGATAACGGCCTGGTCACAAGCCGCAAGCCCGATGATATTCCGGCGTTCAACAAGAAGATGATCGAGGAGTTCTGCGAAGGGCAGCACGAAACGACGGCCGGAGTGAGTTCCGCGGTTGTCGAGACGTAGTTCGCAGCCATTGGAACGGCGGACTATGATCGTCGCATTCGTTTCGGCGCTCACAGAGCGCCGCTTCAGGCTCGCGCCGGCCAAATTCCCTTGCAACTTGTAGCTGAGACTTCAATTTCACGATTGGAGCGCGTTCATGACCACGGCAAACAAAATTACCGTCGTTCGGATTTTGATGATTCCGGCGTTCGTGACGATGGCAATTTATTATGGCCAAAGCATTCAACGCGGCGCTCCGCTCGAGTGGCAGCGCTTTACCGCAATCGCGATTTTCCTGCTCGCCGCCGTCAGCGATGGGCTCGATGGTTATGTTGCGCGACGTTACAACCAACGCAGTTCGTTAGGCGTAATTCTCGATCCGATCGCGGACAAAGGGCTGCTCCTTAGCGGCATCATCACCCTGAGCATCACCAATTGGAGTGAGATCGACCCGGGTTACGGGAGATTTCCGGCATGGTTCCCTGTTCTTGTCATTACGCGCGACGCCGTCATTCTCGTCGGCGCGGTTGTGCTTCATCTGCTTAACGGCAAAGTGCACGTAAAGCCGAAGTGGACCGGAAAAGTCGCCACTGTTTTGCAGATGATCGCGATCGCCTGGGTCATGCTGCAATTTCATTTTCTTCCCCTGATCTTCGTCGTCATCTGCGCGGGCCTTTTCACTTTTATTTCCGGCGTGGTTTACGTAATGGACGGTGTGCGCCAGTTGCAGGCCGAAGGACACGCTCACGCCCGGTTCGACTGAGCTCTATTCTGTGCGATGAACGGCCAAAGCGAAACGCCGAACGTCGCGATCATCGGGCGTCCGAACGTTGGAAAATCGGCATTGTTCAATCGACTCATCGGCCGGAAGATTGCTATCGTTCATGATCAGCCGGGCGTAACGCGCGACCGGCTTTCGGCAATCTGCGCACGCGCGGAGCGGCCGTTCAATCTTTGGGACACCGGCGGAATTTTTGGCGCGGGCGAAATGGAATTGACCGCGCAAGTGCGTCATGCCGCCAAGGAAGCTTCGCGCGAAAGCGATCTTCTTTTGTTCGTGGTCGATGCGAAAGATGGACTTTCTCCGATTGACCAGGAACTCGCCGGAACTCTGCGCAAGACTCATAAACCAATCGTCCTCGTCGTTAACAAGATCGACAATGAGAAGCACGAGAACCTCGCAGCGGAATTCGCCACGCTTGGGTTCGAAAGGAGCCTCTCAATCAGCGCCGAGCACGGCCGTGGCATTTCGGCACTGCTTGGAGCGATTGTCGATCTTTTGCCCGCGATGGCTTCAGCGATCGAAAATCGAAAATC
>CATPAW010000108.1 GCA_955652255.1 uncultured Chthoniobacterales bacterium
GGACAACGCTGAGGACCTGTAATCCGACTGTGGGCTTGATGATTCCCGTTGCGCGCAAGGCCGAGCCGAGAGCGACCAGCGGAAACTGGAGCATGAGCGCGGGAATGAACCAGAGCAGATAGCTTTTGGCCAACTTTGCGGTCTCCAGATCTGCGCTCAATGAATTGCAATACGGATTCATCAACAGAAATCCGAGAACGCCGAGCGCCAGCGCCACCAAGATCGACATCAAGAAGGATTGGTTGAAGACCAGCTCGGCGCGCGGCTGATCTTTTTTTCCGGCGGCGTGCGAAATGAGCGTTGTCGTTCCCACGCCGAGCATTTGCGTGAGCGCCAGCACGATCATCGTCATGTTTCCGGCCACACCGACTGCGGCGATCGCTTCTTTGCCGAGATGCCCCACCCAGTAAAGATCGGCCAGCAAATAGAGCGTTTGCGCCACCATGCTCACCGCCATGAACGCCGACATGTGCAGCAAATGCTTCGTGACAGATCCTTGAGTGAGATCCGTCATGAAGTCTTTTTAACGCGAATCGATCTTCCTGACGAATCTTGAAAACTTTTGAATCCAGCTTTGCGATTGACCGCATTATAATGCCAAGGATGTCCGACGACGCTGCCACTGAAACGGAGGGTTCCAGGATCACCTATTTCGGGCTGTTCCTGTCGCTGTTCGCGATGTTACTCGTCCGGCAAACGGTCGCTTATTTTTCGCCCACGCTCACCTTTACTGCCGCGATCTGGAAGGAATCGCTGATTTGGGTGAGCGCGATTGTGCTGCTCATTTTGGTCCGCCGAGGTGAACGGCTCCCGTTCACCTCGGTAGGCCTCGCGGTACATCGACATGGTGGAAATCGGTTCTCTGGGGATTCGTCATCGCGGTCGCGTGCGCGATCGTGGGCGGCGTGCTGGCTGCGCTCACCGGCTATGGGCACGGCTCGGCCGCCTTTGAAAAACTTCCGCTCTGGTTGATCACGCTCATTGTCTTTCGCGCCGGAGTCGTGGAAGAATTATTTTATCGCGGCTACGCCATCGAACGCCTCCAAGCTCTGGGCCTAAATCGTTATTGGGCTGCCGCCATTCCACTGACCATCTTTGCCCTTGGCCACTGGACAGGAGGCGTTGCTAACATCGCGATCGCTCTGGCGTTGGGCGCAATCCTGGCCGGCTTCTATCTTTGGCGTCGCGACCTGACTGCAAACATGATCGGGCATTCGCGGTCGATTTTGTTGCTAACGTTTTGCCCAAACTCTTCTCCTGAGCGTTAGGTATTTAATCTTGAATGCACCGCAGCTGCCAGCACTGAGCGGGTCTAATACCAGATGTCAGATGTCAGATGTAGCCACCTGTCTGTGAGACGTCTCCTGTAGCGGCAGTCTACGACCGTCCGAATACATATATGGATAAACGTATATGTATCTGTGAAGCGCGTCCGGAGTTGAGCTCTGCAAAGCGCGTTCTGATTTAGGTTGATCGGAGGCGCGCGTGCGGCGGACTGAATCGCAGTCGTCTCCTGCGGTGCTGTTGCCGTGGCCGCTGCGCCGGCGGCGGTGCATCTTGCGCCTTCATCATCTCAAATGTCCGAAATAACGGCGCCAGATCGATCACGGCGTTGGCGGCCGATCTTAACGTGTTCCCAAGATTTGCTGCTACAGACGCGACTTCCACGCGGATCCCATGGCGTCGCAGCTTTGTGGCGAGATAAGCGAAATCAGCATCGCCGGTCACGAGAATGACGGCATCGGGCCGCATCTCGACGGAAAGCTCGACTGCGTCGATCGCCATCATCACGTCTACGTTCGCCTTGTAATGTCCTTCTTCGGCGGGCGACCCATCTTTGGTCACAACCATGAAACCGTTGGAGCGCAGCCAATGCATGAACTTGTTCTTCTTGTCCCGCTCTTCCTGCCAGAGCGGGATGGCGGGCGGCAACCCGGCATAAACCACCATCTCGATTAGCTCACGTCCGGTGTTTGGGCCGGCGAGAAAATCGCGGAGCTTCAGCCAATCGAGACCGCGTCCCGCCGTCCGCACCGAACTGCCAACATTCGATTCATCGACCAGGACCAGCACTCTGGAACGCTGGCGACTTTCCGGATCTCTTTTTCGGACCGACATCCCTCTCATGTTCAAACGTGCGAATTAGATTGTCGATCTTGATATTGTAGTCGTGTTCGCTGACCGCGGTCCGTTATCAGATTTTGCCGCGGCCCGCCTGAGCGGGCGCCAGATTTCGCGCGGGCGTTGCCGATTCAACCTTCAGCATCGGATTTTTTCTTCGCCTTTCTTCCTTCATAATTCATCTTTCTTCCTTTGCGATGTCTAAACCAGTTTCAGTTCGCGCCGGTCAGGTCGAGTTTCTCAAGGTCAATACCAAGGGGTGGGACTGGCGCGACGCGTATCAATGGCTGCTGGCCTTGAGCTGGACGCGATTCGCTCTGTTCATCGCCGGCATTTACGTCGCCATCAATCTCATTTTCGCCACCCTTTACAGCCTTCGCGAAAATTGCATCGCCTATCTCAAGCCGGGCTCGTTCGTTGACGGGTTCTTTTTCAGTGTGCAAACGCTGGCCACCGTCGGCTACGGCCACATGTATCCGCAGACCCTTTACGGTCATATTGTCACAACCATTGAGATTATCTTCGGCATGTTCGGACTCGCCGTCATGACCGGTCTCATCTTCGTCCGCTTCTCACGGCCGACCGCGCGCATTTTGTTCAGCAAATCGATCGTGATTGCTCCGTTCAACGGCCGGCCGGCGCTCATGCTACGCATCGCGAATTTGCGCCAGCGCAGCCTGGTCGAGGCCGAGTTCCGGATCATGTTCTCGCGCGACCAGGACATTGTGGAGGAAAATTCCTTCCGCCACTTTTATCAGCTGAAACTCGACTTCGATCGCCTGACCGTGTTTCCTGCCGCGCTCACCCTTCGGCACACCATCGACGAACGCAGTCCGCTCTTTGGCGTTACTCGGGAATCGCTCGAAGCATCCAACGCCACTTTTGTCGCTTCGGTTGTCGGCATCGAAACCGTCATCCCCGCCGCCGTGCAAAGTCAGCAAGATTATACATGGCGCGACGTCCGCTTCGGCGAACGCTTTGTCGACATCTACAGCGAGCTGGAACAAGGAAGACTCACCGTCGACTACGGCCGCATCCACGACACCGAACCGGCGCCACTGTAGCGATCGATCATGGGTTTATAGATGGCACAACGCCGGCGATACCTCTTCGTTTGCATCAATCGTCGGCCCGACGACAACCCGAAGGGATGCTGCGCCGCCAAAGGCTCGGAAAAAGTATATAAGGCGTTGAAAGCGGAGGTGGCCGCACGCGGACTGGCGAAGCTAGAAGCGCGCGTCTGCACATCGAGTTGCCTCGATCAATGTGCGACTGGGATCACCGTTTTGGTCGAGCCAGACCACTTCTTTTACGGCCGCGTCACCATCGCGGATGTACCCGAAATCGTAGATGGACTCGTCAGCGGCCAGCGCGTCAAACGCCTTGTCCTTACAGGAGATGATCTAGCCAAAAGCTGATTCTCCGAATCGCTAGCGCCGCGTCGAATACGCCGTGCGGGGACGCCGGCGGATAGACTGCATTGGTCGCATGGTGAGGCGACCGACCGAGCGGGAGATCGCGAGTCAACGCCTGGTGCTCACCGGGGACGATCTGGCGAAACTGTAGCTGCAACACGGCGTGCTGGGAAGCCACTGGGTGGACTGCATAGCCCGATCGGAATTCGGGTGAGCGCCTCGGGAGAGGGCAAATCAATCTGCGACCGTCGAAATCTGTCGTCCTGACCTCTAATCTACACTGCTCGAGTTCGGATGTTGATCTCCGACGTGAGCGTCTGATGGACCGGGCAGCGCTCGGCCATTTCCATTAATTTTGAGCGTTGTTCGCTCGTTAGGACGCCGGTGAGTTGAATTTCTCTCTCGATCCTGTCGATCTTTCCCACTTTGGTCTCGCACTCGGCGCAATCGGCGGCGTGAATTTTCGAGTGATGCAGCGAAACCATTACCTTCTCCAGCGGCCAACCCCTTTGTCGCGCATAGAGCGAGATGGTCATCGACGTGCACGTGCCGAGCGCGGCCAGGAGAAAGTCGTACGGAGACGGCCCAGTGTCAGTCCCGCCGAAAGCGACCGGCTCATCGCCTTTGAGACGATGCGGGCCGATCTCAATTTCTTGAGCAAACCCAGCCGCATCGCCGCGGACGATCACGTGCGGGGGAGTGTTTGAAGTGTTGGCTGCCATCGATGAGAACAACAATGAAACTATGCCGCCAAGTTCACGGCAAGTCTGCAATTTCGACTGATCTCTGACTTCTGATCTCCGATCTCTGCCCTCTAATCTCTGTTAACGGTTAACGCCGCGTTTTCGCCGCTTCGTAAACGAGCAGATGAAATGTGCCGGGCACATAATTGGCTCGGCGACGTTCACCCGCCAGCGGTGACGGACTCGCTGGCTCGGGCGCGATTTGCGCGGTGCATGTGTAAATGCGATGCGTGGCGGAATCGAGCGCCATGGTGCGCGCGCTGCGTTCGGTCGTGAGAGTTTGCACGACAGCGAGCTTATCCAGTGCTTCCTCCTTCGCGATCGTGATCGTTCCATCGCCGCAGGAAGCGAACGCCAGTTGCGTCGCGTCATCGAATGCGCACGCGTCCACGCCTACGCCGATCGGCACGGTCGCGGTAATTTTGCCGGTGTCGCTGTCCAGCATCGTCATCAGTTTGTTGTGACAACCAACGAAAAGCCGGTGATGCACTGCGTCAAAAGCCATGCCGGTCGGCTCCTCGCCCGAGACGAGCGGCCACGTCGCCGTCACGGCGTGCGTCTTCATGTCGATTACGGCCACCTCGTTCTTGTCTTCGATGTTGCAGAAGACACGCCCGCTCAGCCCATCGGCTGCGGCGAACTCCGGCTTGCCTGACAATGGCACCGTCGCGAC
>CATPAW010000109.1 GCA_955652255.1 uncultured Chthoniobacterales bacterium
GGCACGCGCGGTTTCAGCCAGTCAATGATTTGCCAATCGCCGCGAATCCAACGGTGCTGCCGATTCCACCACGCGATGTAACTGCTCGGAAAGACAACCAGCAGTTCAATGTCGGTCGCCAGCCCCACGCGGACATGGCAGCCTTCCAGCAGATCGTGACTCAACAAGTGCGCCGTTGGAAATCGTCCGGACAAGAGGTCGCAAGACGTCTGCAGTTCATAGATGCCTTTGCCGTGATAGCTGCCTTCTCCGACCAGATCCTGGTAAACATCGGAGACGGCGTGTGTGTAAGGATCGATCCCGCGAGGATCGGCAAAGATGCGTGAGAACCATGTCGCCCTCGCGCTTGGAAGCGAGGCGCTGACGCTGGGTTGAATGATTGTGTAGCCGCTAACGACGCGGCGGCCATCCGGCGAAAGGCGCGCCTGATTCAGCGGATGCGCCAGGGTTTCGACCAATCTCCGGGCGGCGTCGCGCAGCAGTTGGGTATCGGCATCCAGCGTGATGATGAAACGAATGCCCTCGAGTTGAGCGCAATCGCCCGCGCAGAGAAATCCTTCCAGCTCCGGAGCGGATTCGCCGATGAGGAATCGATTGAGTTGCTCGAGCTTGCCGCGCTTGCGCTCCCAGCCGATCCAGCGTTGCTCGCTCTCGCTCCACAAGCGTCCGCGATGAAAAAGAAAGAAGCGCCCCGCTCCGTGCCGGCGATTCAGTTCCTCGATCCCGCGGGCCGCGATGTCGAAATACTCTGCGTCCTCCGGCATGCTTTCCCGCGGCGCGTCGGCAAAATCGGTCAGGAGCGAAAAGCGCAGATTCGCATCCGTATTTCCGAGGTAACGAGTTTCGAGGCGATTGAGCTCGTTTTGGATCGCGTCCGGAGTGGTAAGCAACATCGGCACCACCACGAGCGTGCGGCAATCATCCGGAATGCCTTCTTTCTTGAAGGACATTTTCGGCAAGACCTGCGGCGGCAGGAGCAAGGTCACGAAATAATTCACCGCAAGCACCGCCAGCTCACTCGCGGGCAGGACCAGCAGAAATCCCAGAAGCCCGTGTATCCGCCAATGAACCGATCCGGCGCTGAAAAGGAGAGGCGCCGCCACCATCGCGACCGTGAGCAGGAGAATACTTCCGAAGTACGCGCCCGCCGCGTGCGCGCGAAGCCATTGGCGCGACCGTTCGGCCAGCGGAATTCTGGCGCTCGTAGTCCGCTCGAGCACCAGCCGGCCCGCGTCGATCAAATAATAGCTGACGTTTCGCGCGACTTCGTCCTCGCCGGCTTTCGCCAGCGCGAGCGCTTGGTCGATGGTTTTCTGTTCCGAACACTTTGACCATCTGGCGATTTCCTCCACCGCGCCCCGGCATCGATCGCGCGTCTCAAAATTTTGCCGGGCATAAACGCCGGCGGGATCGGCCGCCAATTCGCTTTCCGCCCAACTGGTCGCTTGGAAAAGTTCCCGCCACTGGACTTGCGCAAGGCGGCGGCAACTATTGATCACATTGGCGAGCGCCGTCTGCTGCACGGCCTGGCGCCGATGTTCGTGCTGAATGACTTCGAGCAACGGCGTGCGGAGCGTGCGTTCCAGCCAGCCGCTTACGATCGGGAGCGCCGTCTCTTCGTCGTAGAGGTGCGCCACCAGTTCGCTCGCAAAATGGGGCGTCGGTTCGGGATACCGTTCCACCAGTTCCTCCATCCCCCTGAGCAACCGCGGCGAACCGTGGCGCACAGCGGTGATGAGCCGATTCGCCCAAAAGTCCGCCTCCTCGCTCTGGCTTTGCTGTTGCTCGACCTGGATCGCGAGCGCGCGCAGGCGTTCGAGTAACTGCAGACGCAACATCAGTGGCAGGGCCCAGAGTTCTCCGATGTCCAGCGGCGCAGTCGCCTGAAAAGCGACGAGGAATTTCCGGATGATCTCCGGCTCCAGGGCGCCGCCGCTCTCGGCCACCATTTCCGAGGCCACATGGTAAACCCGCGGCAACCCCGCTTCGGGGCCGCCTGCGATGAGAGGCAGCTCACCATAATATTTTTGCGGGAGGCTCTCGCGCAGATCCGTCACCTGTTCCCGAATCAAATAGGCGTTATCGAGCAGCCACTCCGCCGAAAGCGTAAAGGCGTGGTGGACCTCCGCTGACATCGTGAGACTCGCGTTCGCCCATTCCAGCGCGTGCTCGATCTCGCGCAACCGGCGCAGAAAGGATGGCCCGCGCGGCTTCGCTTCGCGGTCGACCGGGATCGCGCCTGCAAGGCGCGCCGCATTTTCCGCGAGCCGCTGACCCGACGGCAGTTCATGACCGAGCGGTCGTGCGCTCGATTTGAATCGGAAAGGCGGCGGCGAATGAAAAGCAAACGTCACCGGCGCCTCTGCTTCCACGTCCCGCAAAATGGCCACCACACGTGCCGTTTCGCTGGCTTTGACTTCAGCCAGGACCACCGTTTCACCCGGCAGGATCGAGCTCGTGCATCGGGCCAGGTTCGCAGCATCGACGTGCTGATGGAGCAACCGGGAAAAAAACCAGCCGGCCACAGCGCCAGCCGACGCGAACGTAGCTAGAAGAAGTGCAAGTCCCGCCGGCCGGTAATCGGCCAGCATTCCGCTCTGCCAAGAGATGAATGCACCAAGGGCTAGACTTACGGCCGTGGCGGTGGCCGCTCCACCGATCGCCGAGATACCCTGCTCGTTCACCCGCAGCCGGCCCGTAGCCGAAGCGTAGATCACGGCGGAGCGGCGAAACCGGGCCCCATGGAGATTTTTCAGCACGGCCCGCCCGATCTCGGGGCTCTGAAAGATGCCGACTACCAATACGCGATCATCTTTCGTCCGCCGAAATCTCATACTAAATTTTGCTGTATAAGACTGGTCGACAGGCTGCCTTTGCAGCGCCGGACGAACAGCCTGCCGGTATCGAGGTCGATATCACGCATCTGCATGTTCACAAGGTTCGCTCACTCGCAAGCCGATGGTGGTAGGGCAGCAGCTTCTTCGCAAATTGCGAACGCCATGGCGGCTTCTAAAGAGATGAATACCACGCTCGCGAAGTTTGTGGAACGCCTGCGAGTCGAAGCAGCTCGCCGGCGACTGGAAGAAAGTCGAAACAGTCTGGAAACGATTGCTGGAGAATGCGGCTTTGGGAATGTCAATTCGATGCGCAATGTTTCGTCACGGAGAAGGTGACGGCGTGATGATGTTAAGGGGGGCGAACACTTATTTTGGGCGCACTAAGGAACTTGTGCAGACGCCGCGACCGACGCTCCATATCGAAGCCGTCGTCGCCAGTATTTCCGGCATTCTCGCATTCGGCATTTTTCGGCGGAGTAAGATCGCAGTCGCGTTGATGCTCATTCTTGTCATCGTTCCGCAGCTTTACACATGGCTTGTCGCACATTCATTCGCGGGCACGATTGTATCGGTCTTCGTGGCTTTCTACTGCGCGGCGCTGGGCGTATCTTCGAGCGGCCCGAAGAAAATGATGTATCGAGCACACCCAAGAGATGCAATTGCGGCTGTTGGGATGGACACGACCGGCTACACCGCTGGCGAGCAGCAGCCGCCAGGCTGCGCAAGTCGCGTTGTGGTGTGCGATCAACGCCGAAAGATGGGGCCCAAGACAAAACCGATTCCGAACGCCGTGAATACCGCCTTCGTCGGGTTTTTGCGCGCGTATTGCTCCGCATCTTTCTGGACTGTCCTGACGCGATCCTTCGCATCATCCCACGCTTGCTCGGCCTTGCCGCGCGGTATTCTCCCGCGAGTGCGCCTGCCGCGGATTTTAAATCCTCGGGCCGCTTGACGGGCGCGAGGTCTGCTGCTTTCCAATTTAGACCCAGTTTGTTTTGCTTTATTCTCTTCAGGCATTGCTACATCTCCCAGGTGATTTCAACCCTTCCTAAGTAAAAACGCAGTTCGCGAGCTTATTGCGCTTATCAATATAGGGTTAAGTCAGGGCGGGTATTTCCGTTTCAGGTGATCGATGTAAGCGCTGTATGCGTCGGCGAGCGGCGCGCTTTCGATGGAGAGAATATTCTCGGCGTTGAATTGGGCACCGCGCGAGAAGTTATAGGAGCCGGCGATCACGCTGTCGTCGATCACGAGAACTTTGTTGTGCATGAAATCGTGGCGCCCGTTCGGCGTATAGGGCCGTTGAGTTTTTTCCGATCAGGCCGGCGCGCGCGCGCGCTTACAACAGCTTCAACAGGAAGAGAACGACTTGTTGGACCGAATTGGAGAAATAGCGAACCTACCGGATTATTTGCAAGGACGTTCAGGAAGACGCCGAATCGGGCCTTTCAGCCCGGTCGCCGGAAAAGTTCGCTATTTTTTAGCTGTTTCTCAAACTTCCGCTTCCGCGTCCCCCGAAAATGATCGCCAGCCCGAGCAGGATGACTGCGACCGGCACGAGCGGCGCGCTGGTGATGTAAGTGAGCAGGACGAAGGTGATCGCGATGACGGCGAGGATTGTTCCGATGTTGTAGTTCATAGTTTTCCTATCGTGGGTTTGCCGACGCTCAGGTCGCGTAGAGTACGACGACTCGAATCCGTTAGTCGAGAACAAAGACCCTGCGCTACCTGGAACGGGCCTTTTGCCGTAAGCGAGTCGTGATGTCTACAAATTTCCTATACGCCCACGCGTACTGCGGTATCTCAGCTCGCGACATTGGCACCCACATCTGTAAAGTTTCTAACGCCTCCAAGATGTGCGCGATGTCGGACTTAATTTGCTCGATCTCTTCCCGAAGCTTTTTGAGTTCTTTCGCATCTTCGGTGACGGCGGTCTCGTGGCGCTCGACCGCGTGCTCAATCTTGCCACTACCCTTCACCTCCTTCACGGGCTTCAAATCCCGCACTCTGCCCTGCTGCTTCTTGCTCTTCGTTCTTTTTAGTGTCCTCCGCATTTTCGTTCACCCCTTTGGTTGCTCCAATTATGGGATCGCACGTGTCCGGCTGCCAATAGATTAATTGAAACTGTAATAGCACCCAATTTCTGCCGTATTTGTCAATCGCTGGGCCTTATGCCAGCGATGGAAACGGGCGTGACCGATCACGTCTTGAGTTTGGAAGAAGTGGTTCCCTCATGATCCATGCTGCCCAGAACACTGTTGGCGCTGTGCAGACCCAGTGCCTGCGTAAAGAGGAGTTGTCTTCGGGGTGCAACCCGATTGTA
>CATPAW010000110.1 GCA_955652255.1 uncultured Chthoniobacterales bacterium
CAGTGAAAAGTGCGGCGCCGTGCGCGCGACACCGTCGATCATGCTCAATCCGGCCGGAATCATGGCAACGGCAAGCGCGGTGCAGGCGAGTCTTGGCCGTCGCGTCGCGATGAAATAAATCGCGACGAGGGAAAAGATAATAAGAGAGATGGCAATGATGACGAACATTGGGCGCAAGGCCAGCCAGGCTGGACTTGGAATGCGTTCCAAGGCGCGCCAGGCTGTCCAACTCGTATCCCCATTGCCTCGATGTCCGTCCATTTCTCCGATCAATTTCGGAAGAAACAGTGTCAGGGAGCCAATGGTGAGTCCGACAAGACCAAGCAAGCCAGCGCCGGCAAGGCGCAGTTGTCCCGGCGCTCTTAACCACGTCGTCGCGGCCCAGAGCGCGAATCCGCTCCACACGCTCATCGAATAATAATCCTGGCGCTGTCCGATGAGAAGCAGCGGCAGGAAAGCCGCACCCATCCAGCAAAGAGGCAAAGCATCGGCAAATTCAATTTCGCGCGGACGCATCACGCGCCGCCACGCGAAGAGTACTGCGGGCAAGAGCGCAACCGACCATGGAAACCACCAGGCGAAATGCAACGCGATAAATTGCAATCGCGGAACGCCATTATCGCTGCCTGGCGCGTTGGGGGCAGTGTGCAAGTGGCCGAGCCATTCCACGCCCACAAGTTGCCGAAGAAATCCGGGGAAACGCCATTCCATCGAGATGTACCACGGAGCGACCGCGAGCAGAAAGATCGACAAGTACGACCAATGCAGAAGCAGGCGGAAGCGCAGACGCGCCTCTCGATAGAACAACGCCAGCAGCAACAACACTGCCCCCGGATAAAGCAAACCGTGCACGCCTTTGGTCAGGCAAGCGAGCGCCGCGCACATCCAAAAACCGAGAAACCAGAAGCGGCGAAAGCGCCGCCGCTGGTAACCGCATACGCCGCAGAGGATCGCGCCGGCAACGAAAGCGCTGAAAACGGGCTCGGGCATAATGATCCTTCCGAGCAAAAAGGCGCCGCAGGAGCAGAGATAAATCAGACCGGCAAGGAAACCCCGCCAATAATCCGCCAGCCGTTCGCCGATTAGAAACGTCACGGCAACGGTCGCGATTATTCCCAGGGCGAACGGAAGCCGGGCGGCGGCCGCGTTCACGCCGAAACACTTGAACGACGCCATAATCAGCCAGTAAAGTAGCGGCGGTTTTCGCAGGCGCGGAATGCCGTCGTTTGTTGGCAGGAGCCAGTGATGCCCCTCGATCATTTCGCGGGCCGCGCCGGCGTACTGCCCCTCGGTGTGGCTGTAGAGATCTCCCCAACCAATCGTTGCCAGATGCGACAACGCCGCCAGCGCGATCAGAAAAATAAAAAGAGCGTGGCGCGTCGGCGGCGGAGTAATCGCGGCGGGCTCAAGAAGAGTTTCTTCAATCCGTAAAGTCTGAGCGCCGGCGGTCATGTTCGTCAGGCTAGGGCTGGTCGCTGTCCACCACCGCGTGCGAGGGAGTATTTATTGTGGGCTCACGATATTTTTCCCAGTCTTCCGGCAAGCGGAGCAATTTTGCCGCTGGCATTTCGATGAGGGCAAGCATCTGGCGGCACTCGGCGATCAACGCATTATCATCCGGCCGCACAATGCGGAACGCGCACCAAAATCGTAGGCGCTCCAGCTGATCGAGCCAGCCTTCGATTACGAGCCGATCGCCAAGTTTGGCGGCGCGTCGATAATCAATTTCTGTGCGGACGACCACGGGATATTTTTTGTCTTCGGCCATTTGCGCGAGGCCGAGGCCGAGTTGCTCGGCCAGAAGCGTGCGGGCCGTCTCGATGAAGCGCAGATAAGCAATATTCGACACGACGCCTCCGCAATCGGTATCGAAGAACATCACCCGCACTTCCGTGCAAATGCGAGGCGCAGTAGTGGAGATCACGCGCAACAATGATTCCGAAAGTCTTCTTGAAAGCAACGGCAATCGTGCAAAAAACGAAACTGCGATTATTTCGCGCTAGGAAAAGCGCTCTCGCCGGATGAAGATGTTGATCTTGGCAAGATCGACAAGACGGCATCGATGACTTCCTCGACGCTGACGGCTTTCATGCACCGAAAATCGATTGGACACTGGCGTAAAAAGCACGGGCTGCACTCCACTTGATGCCGCAAGATGGTATGACCGGAGCCGAGCGGCCCGGTCAGCCGCGGCTCGGTTGAACCAAAAATGGCGACAACCGGGACGCCGAGTAACGAAGCGAGATGCATCGTGCCCGTGTCATTTGTCAGCAGCAAGCGGCACTCGCGCAATTCGTCGATAAGTTGATCGAGCGTCGTCTGGCCGATTCGGTTTACGCATGAGTCGCCCAGTGCCTGGGAAATCTGCTCGCCGATTACCGCGTCGCTTGTTGTGCCAAACAAGACCCATTGCACTGGCGATCGTGCCGCGACTGCTTTCGCAGTCTCGGCGAAGCGTTCCGGCAACCAGCGTTTGGCCGGTCCGTATTCCGCGCCCGGACAGAGAGCAATTTTTGCGCGGCCAAGATCGACATGGTGGACCGCGTTGACGGGCACAAGGTCGCGCGAATCAGCTGGCGCGCCCAGGTTTTGGGCGATGTGAAGATAATGAAAGGCCTGATGCTCTGGGGGGCCCAATCTTCGTGATTTGGGGACGACCTGGTTCAACAGCCAGCGGCGGAAATGACCGCGATAACCAACCCGGCGCGGCACTCCGGCCAGCCAGGCTTCCAAAGCGACGCGCAATGAATTTGGAAAGAGAACCGCCACGTCAAAACGTGGTTGGCACCGGATCGAACCGATCACCGCGAGTAGCGAATGGTCCTTTAGAGGAACAATTGTGTCCACTTCCGGAATCAACTTCCACATCGCGACGATCTTCGATGGCGCGGCGACGGTGATGTGCGCGTCTAGGCGCCCATTCTTGATTGCGCGTATGGCCGGTACGCTGATGGCGGCGTCGCCCAGCCAGTTGCTGGTGCGAATAAGAATGCGGAATGGCGGCAAATCCTGTGGCGAAACATTGGGCGGTAAATAGACGCCGCGTTTGTACCGCGTGAGAAGGAAATTGGGCTGGGGCGTTTTCCAGCGGTTGTGCACCCAAAACCAATCTTCCGGCGCGCGGCGAATTTGTTGCTCGATAATTTCATTGGATTTTGCAGTGAGGGATTCAACCGTGTCGCCCGGCGTGTCGAAACGCGGCGTAAAGACCATTTGCCAGCGGCCCACGCCTTGCGTGTAAACGGCCGCGGCGATGAGCGCGGCACGGGTGCGCTTGGTCAGCAAGGCAGGCAACGGCGACGTCGATGCCAGTCTCCCGAAGAATGGGGTCCAGAGTCCATGATCGCCGGCATGTTGATCGCTCAAAATGCCAACGCCGCCGCCGGCCCGCAGCAACTCGATCACTTTTTGAAATCCATCTTTGCGATTGAACAATTCCAGTCCGTGGCGGCTTCGCATGCGGCGGACGTGTTCGTCGATAAAACGATTAGCAAGCTTCTGATAAACGGTCGCATTGCGGACGTAACCGACCACTTTCGGCATTAATGAGGTAAACAACTCCCAGTTTGCCAGATGGCTGAGGACGAGGACGACAGGGACGCCGGCGCGGAATTCCCGATGCATGGCATCGAGATTGTCGATCTTGACATGATACAGTACTTTTTCGGGTGGCATCGTGCTTAGCTTCACGCTGCAGAGAAGATTTGCGCCCAATCGCTGAAAGTGGCGGCGGACAAGACGGCGCAATTCCCGCGGTGATTTCTCGCTTTCGAACGCGATCGAAATATTTCGCAGCGCCAGGCGCCGATATTTTCCGAGAATGATCCAGGCGCAAAACCCCGAGGCGTTTCCGAGGGTGAAAAGCGCGCGCAATGGCAGCGCTGCCAGAAGCGCCGTGCCTACGCGATAGAGAAGATAAATTGAAAAATCGAGCATGCAGGATCGGCGACAAACGCTCGCGTAACGCCGCCGCAGAGTAAATTTGCCTGCGCCGCGCTTCAATTAATATAATGTGGCAGTGTTGCAAGCCTCTTCCTCTTGGGTCGGTCGGGATTTTGCGCGCATTCTCGCGCGAAAATTTGGGCGCGCCCGCCTGCTCATAGTTGGCGGAGAACCGAGTGCGATCGAGCAACAGTGCGCGTCGTCCGGAATTGCAGCGGCGCTTTGCCCCACGGCGCTTGATCTCGATGGAACGAGCGCGCGCAACGACCGCAGCCGGCAATTTGAACGGGCGGTTTGGTTTTATCCGCCGAGCGAAACAAACGAACAGCGCGACCGGGAGGTCGAGGTCCTCGCGCATCAAGCAGATGATATTCTTCTCATTCCAAGCCCAGGGGCGGAAGTTCTAAAGGCGCGTCCCGAACTGGTCGAACGTTTCGGCCGTTACGGTTTCCTGCCGGATTACGATTGCGATCTCGGCGAACTCGGTCCCGGCGCGATTCGCTTGCTCCGCCGACAGATGGAGAGCGCTGAACGACTCGTGCCAGCGGTGGAAACCGCTTTTGCCCGCTTACACGCGCAGGCGCGAAATCTCGAGCGAGCGTTGCGGGCGAGAGTATCCGAACTGGACGCGGCCAATCGTTACATCGGCAAGCTTGAAGAAAAAATCCTGCAGTTCCGAGAAACGAAGCGCGAGGTGAAACAGCTCAAGAAAGAAAAACAGGCGTTGCGCAAATCGCTAGAACGGAAGGTCGGCCAGGTGCTGCTTGCCCCATATCGGCTGCCGCAAAAACTGATTCGCGCGTTAAGCGATCATGGCCGGCCGCCACACGAGAGCACGGCGCGCTCAGCGGCCACAGTGAAATATCAGGACTGGTTCGAACGGCATCGCGCGACTCTGGAACAGGTTGCTGTGATGCGCAATGAAGCGCGCACGTTTGTTCATCAGCCGCTGATCAGCATCATTACGCCGGTATTCAACACGCCGGTAAAGTGGCTGGAGGAAGCCGTCCAATCGGTCTTGGGGCAGGCCTACGAATATTGGGAGCTCATCTTGGTGGACGACAATTCCGGCGATGAAACTTTGCGAGAATTTTTATCGATCCTCGCCAGCCGTGACTCGCGGATCAAGGTGTTCAAACTTGAGGGCAACCGCGGTATTTCAGCCGCTTTGAATCGCGGTATCGAACATGCCTGCGGTGAATGGATTGGTTTCCTGGATCACGACGATCTGCTGGAGCCCGACGCGCTTTTCCAAATGGCGAAGTTGCTTCAGCAACTTCCTGAGGCCGATCTCATTTATTCCGATGAAGATAAGTTGACCGAGGCCGGATTCGACGCCCCGCTATTCAAGCCCGGTTGGTCGCCAGACTTCTTTCTTTCCTGTAATTACCTCTGCCATTTTATCATCGTTAGGTGCGAACTCGTTTTGCGCGTCGGCGGGTTCCGTTCCGAATTCGATAGCGCCCAGGATTACGATTTCCTCTTCCGCATCATCGAGCAGACCGACCGAATCCATCACATTCCGCGCGTCTTGTATCATTGGCGGCGAAGCGGAAGCTCCAGCGCCATTAGCCCCTGGCAAAAGCCGGGGCAACTTGAAGCCGCACGGCGTGCCATTGACGAGCACCTCCAGCGGAAAGGCATCAGGGGTCACGTCGCCATCGACTGGCGCACGCACGCCTATGGGGTAAAGCGCGAACTCGCCGAAGCGAAGAAAATATCGATCATCATTCCGGCTGGCGATCGCATCGATCTTCTTTCGCGCTGCACCGAGAGTATAACGACGAAAACGAATTATCCCAATTACGAGCTTGTTGTCGTCGGTCAGAACAACCAATCGGAGGAGGCGCGCTCTTCCTTCAACCGATCCAAACACCAGCTGCTTCAATATGACGGGCCGCGCAATGATTCGGCGGTCAAAAATTTCGCGGTCGAGCAAATGAGAAGTCCCTGGCTGCTTTTTTTTGATAGTGACCTCGAGGTGATCGACGGCGAATGGTTGAGCGCGATGGCGGAGCACATTCAGCGTCCGGAAGTTGGAGCGGTCGGTGCGCGTTTGCTTTGGCCGAACGACACAGTCGAACATGCTGGTATCGTTCTGGGCGTCGGCGGGATTGCCGAACACGCGTTTCGCGGATTTCCGGCGGAAGATCCTCGTGTCTTCAAACAGTTGCAGGTGACGCGCAATTACAGCTGCGTAACGGGCGCCTGCCTTCTCACGCGGCGCGATGTTTTTATCGAAGTCGGCGGCTTTGATGAAGAACGCCTGGCGATGGCTTTTAACGATGTCGATCTTTGCTTGAAAATGCGACGCGCCGGTTACCTGATTGTATACACGCCTTTTGCCAAACTGTATCGCCACGAATCGGCCGGCAGCCCAATGCCCTCCGAGCCGCGGGAGGCCGGCGTCATGCGCGAACGATGGCCCGAACTGTTGCAGCGCGATCCGTATTACAATCCAAATCTCTCTCGCGAACGCGCCGATTTTTCGTTGGGCAACTGAATTGCTGTTAAGATCGACATGAGCAAGCGCGACAAGAATTTGTGGATCGGACTGAACGCTGCCGCGCAAGCGGCGCTGGCCTCCCGCGATTACAAAGCGGGGTCCTTTTCGCAACGGCTGGCGCACAGCGGAGTCGATGCCGGCGAGCTGGTGGCCGCCGATCGAAGCAAGCCTGAGATAAAAAAAACCTGGATTCCCGGGGTGGAGATTTTTTCTCGGACCATCCATTCGCAACGTCACCGCGGCGTTTTCGGCGAATTTGTCCGTCGCGATGAAGGAATCCTCGGAAAAATCGGATTTTGGCCGAAGCAATGGTCGGCAGCCCGCATGTTCGCGCATAGCGCCAAAGGATTTCACGTCCATCCGCCGACCATTCCGTCAGAGACGACCGCGCAAAAATGGCTGCGCCGCTTGTTCGTGACCGAGCCCTCAAATTATACGCTCAGACGTTATGACGAAGAGCAGTGGGATGTGATGTTTTTTGTGCAGGGCAGGGCGGAGATGATTTTGCGTGATGTCCGCGCCGGACTACCTACGCGCACGATGAGATTTTTTGTCGATGGCGATAATCACCGTGGCCGGAATAATGTCGGCATAGTCGTGCCGCCCGGTGTTGCGCACGCGATCCGGGTCGAAGGTTCCGAAGATGTGATCATGATTTACGGGACCAGCACGATCTTTCATCCGGAATTCGAGGGACGCATTGCCGGCGAGATTGAGACCGCCGAGCTGCCGGACTCCTGGCAGCGATTCCTAGTGACAGGTGACAAGTGACGAGTGACAAGTAGAGCTAGCGAGATTTTTCTCGTCACTGTTTTTGCGAATGAAGCGACGCTTCGATCCGGCTCAGCCGGAATTAATGGATCAACCGCAACCGATCTCTGCCGAACTGGAGCGCGATCTCCGGAATCTCCGACAGCTGAACCATTACTTTGGGAGTCATGCGGTTGTTCTCCGGTTCGTCCGTCGCTGGATTAGACCGGGCGATCGCTTGCGCATTGTCGATCTTGCCACCGGCTCGAGCGACATTCCGCGATTGATTGTCGATCTTGCGCGAAAGATCGGCGCAAAAGTTCAGATCGATGCGCTTGATCGACAAGCCGCAACGCTGGAAATAGCAGTAAAATTGAGCTTCGATTACCCGGAAATTTCTTGTATCGAAGCAAACATCCTCGAGTGGCGGCCGGCCGAGCCGTACGAGATCGCGCTTTGTTCGCTCGCGCTCCATCACTTCAGCGATGAAGACGCTGTGCGCGTTTTGCGACGTTGCCGCGAACTCTCGCGTAAGTTTGTTCTCGTGTCCGATTTACGACGCGGCCTGCTCGCCACCATTGGCGTCTATTTTTTGACCGCGCTGATCTTTCGCGAGCCAATGACGCGCTATGATGGTCGACTTTCTGCGGCGCGCGCATTTTCCTTTACGGAAATGGCGGAGCTCGCGCGACAAGCCGGCTGGAAAAATTTCGGCCACCGCAAATTCCGTTTTGCGCGACAGGCGATTTGGCTGGAGGACGCAACATCGACATGAAAGTTCTCGCGACCGTCGCCGAAGCGCTGGCCCAATCGCGCGCCAAACTTCCGCGCGTCGTCGTTCCGACGATGGGGGCGTTGCATAAGGCGCATTTGGAATTGATTCGGGTGGCGCGCAATTACGCCGGGCGCGATGGCGAGGTTGCAGTGAGCATTTTCGTCAATCCGCTGCAATTCGAACCGGGAAGCGATTATGAACGCTATCCGCGACCCGACCGGCAGGATGAAGAGCTCTGCCGAAACGCTGATGTCAATCTTTTGTTTCGGCCGAGCCCGGCCGAAATGTATGCGGACGATCGTTCAGTTTTTGTCGAAGAGACTTCGCTTTCAAACACGCTCGAGGGTAAATCGCGTCCCGGACATTTCCGTGGCGTGTGTACGGTGGTGGCGAAGCTTTTCAACATTCTTGCGCCGGATGCGGCGGTCTTCGGCGAAAAAGATTTTCAGCAGCTTGTAATCATTCGCCGGATGGTGCGGGATCTCAATTTCAAGATCGACATTGTGGGCGTGCCGACCGTTCGCGAAAATGACGGACTGGCTTGCAGCTCGCGCAATCAATACCTGAACGTTGAGGAACGAAAACAAGCAACGGCTTTGCGGCGGGCGCTGCTGGCGGCGGCAGATCGAACAAAGGCCGGCGAAGAATCTGCAAAAACAATTGTTGATCTGGCGCGCAAAACGATCGGCCAAGCGTCGCTGGCGCGAATTGATTATGTCGATCTTGTCGATGCCAAAAACTTGCTGCCGATCGAAGTCGTTAGGCCAAATTCACTCCTCGCGCTCGCAGTTTTCTTCGGCCAGACTCGTTTGATCGACAATATCCTGGTCGGATGAAGCAATACGATTTCGTCGTGATCGGCAGCGGCATCGCCGGGCTCAGTTTTGCGTTGAAAGCGGCCAGGCACGGCTCGGTGGGGGTGATCACGAAACGCAAAGGCGCGGACACGAACACGGCGTGGGCGCAGGGCGGGATCGCCTGCGTGACGAGCGACGAAGATTCCTTCGAGCTGCATGTGCGCGACACGCTCGAGGCGGGCGCCGGGCTTTGCGACGAAAGAGTTGTTCGCACGATTGTGACCGAAGGACCGGCGCGAATTCAGGAACTTGTCGATCTTGGATTGCAATTCGACGAGCGCGAAGTTTCCGGTCACCGCGAGTTCGACCTTGGGCGGGAAGGCGGCCATTCCAAGCGGCGCGTCCTGCATGTGCAGGACGTGACCGGCAAGGAGATCGAGGAGATTTTGCTGCGCGACTTGAGACGGCAACCGCATGTCGATCTTTTGGAAAATCATATGGCGGTGGATTTGATCACCGCGGGCAAGCTCGGCTTCGCGACAGAAGATCGTTGCCTCGGAATCTACGTTCTCAATGAAAAAAACGGAGAGGTCGAAACGATCCGCTCGGATCGTATCGTGCTCGCGACCGGCGGCTGCGGAAAAGTTTATTTGTACACGACGAATCCGGACATTGCGACGGGCGACGGCGTAGCGATGGCGTGGCGCGCGGGCGCCGTGATCGCGAATATGGAGTTCATCCAGTTTCATCCGACCTGCTTGTTTCATGCGAAGGCCAAATCGTTTTTGATTTCCGAAGCAGTGCGCGGGGAGGGCGGAATCCTGCGGAACAATCGTGGCGAAGATTTCATGAAGCGCTACCATGCGCGCGGCTCGCTCGCGCCGCGCGACATCGTGGCACGTGCGATCGACGCCGAGATCAAGCGTTCCGGCGCGCAATGCGTGTTTCTGGATATCACGCACCAGCCGCCGGAGTTCATTCAGGAGCGCTTTCCGCATATTTATGAGACGTGCCTGCGGTTTGGGATCGACATGTTAAAGCAACCAATCCCGGTTGTGCCGGCGGCGCATTACCAATGCGGCGGAATCAAGACGGATGTGAACGGCGCGACAAGCTTAGCGGGGCTATATGCGATCGGCGAAGTGGGTTGCACCGGGCTGCATGGCGCAAATCGCCTGGCCAGCAACTCGTTGCTCGAAGGATTGGTGGCTGCGCATCGCGCGGCGGAGGCGTCCGTGTGTGCGCGACCACCGTCACATACGGCGCAAAAAATTTCGTTGCCGAAGTGGGAATCGGGAGGCGTGCAGGATGTCGACGAGCTAGTGGTGATTTATCATAACTGGGACGAAATCCGGCGCCTGATGTGGGACTACGTTGGGATCGTGCGGACGGATAAGCGGCTGCAGCGAGCGAGCGCCCGTTTGCGAAATCTTCAACGCGAAATCCGTGAGTTTTATTGGAATTTTAAAGTGTCGGTCGACCTGCTTGAGCTGCGGAATCTGGCAACGGTGGCGGCGCTGATCGTGGATTCGGCGTTAAGCCGGAAAGAGAGCCGTGGTCTTCACTTTACCCTGGACCATCCCGAAACAGAAGATCGGCAATTCAAGCGCGACACGCTGCTCAGCCGTGGCTGAACGTGGAATGGATAGTGCTTTAACAGTTGGTAATCCACCCTGGGCATCGGTTTTCCCCTCGTGAAAAAGGCTTGCCTAGAGGACGTTAATCGGATAAATGGGTCGGGCTATTTGCACTATGAAGAGGCTGTTACCGCTTTGTTTCGCTCTCGCGATAGCGGGCGTGGTTAAAGCCGAGGACCAATCCACTTCGCCATACGCGACGGCGGCCGATTTTGCCAAGTATGCGATGAAATTGCGCGAGCAAGCGCTGGTCAAAGTAGAGCCGCAGGTGTTTATTCCAACGTCCTCGCGCTCGGCGAC
>CATPAW010000111.1 GCA_955652255.1 uncultured Chthoniobacterales bacterium
GGCAGGAGATGGATTGACGATCGTGGTGTTGCTTTCCTTCTTCTCCGCAGGCGGGTTCACCGTAGTTTCCTTTTGCTCACAAGCCACAAGCAAAGCCGCGCCTGCCAAAATGCAGATGCATTTTTTCATAGATTGAAAAAAAGAATTCTTTACCGAGGGACTCAAGTTACGGTGTCGGCGAAGGCGATTCCATGGGAGTCGTCGTCGTTTCCGTTGGAGTCGTGGCCGTAGTCGTTTCCGTTGGAGTCGTGGCCGTAGTCGTTTCGGGTGACGCTGTCGGACTTGCGGCCGGCGCGGTGGTTTCGGTTTTCTGTTCACAAGCCGCGAGCAGCGCGGCGCCAGCCAGAATGCAGATGTATTTCTTCATAGGTTTTGGATTGCGAGGCCCAATATTGAGTTAATGCTGAATCGGAGCAAGCTTCCTTTTCGGTCTTACATCAAATCAAAACGGTGGCTTGTATGGCAATCCATGCGCATCGGCCACCGCGCGACAGGTCAGCTTCCCGCCGCGGGTGTTGATTCCGCCCGCCAAGGTGGGTTGCTCCTTACAGGCTCCCTCTAAACCGAAATCGGCGAGCAACTCCACATACCGATAGGTCACGTTGGTGAGCGCCTGAGTAGCGGTGCGGGCGTAGGCGGCCGGCATGTTCGCCACGCAATAATGAGTGACGCCTTCCTCGACATAAACCGGATTGAGATGCGTGGTGGCTCGCGAAGTTTCCGCGCAGCCTCCTTGATCGATGGAAATATCAACCAGCACGCTGCCGCGTTTCATTTTTCGCAACATCACGCGCGTGATCAGTTTCGGCGCTTTCGCCCCAGGCAACAAGACCGCGCCGATGAGCAAATCGCAATCCGGCATCAATTCCTGCAGGTTCGCTTCGCTCGAATAAAGTGTGTTCGTAGCGCCCATCGCGAGATCGAGAAAACGCAGTCGTTCAAGATCGACATCGAGAATGATCACGTCGGCGCCGAGACCAGTGGCCATGCGGGCCGCGTTCACGCCGGAAGTTCCACCGCCGACCACCACGACACGACCAGGCAAAACGCCGGGGACACCGCCAAGCAGCACGCCGCTGCCGCCGTTATATCTTGCCAGAAAATTCGCGCCCATCACTACCGACATGCGCCCCGCGATCTCGCTCATCGGTTCGAGCAATGGCAAACGATTCCCGACCTGGATCGTTTCATAAGCAACACCGGTCACACCCGATTTCAGCAGAGCTTCGGTGAGCGCTTTGCTCGCGGCGAGATGCAAATAAGTGAAAAGAATCTGGCCTTTTCGCAAAAGTGGAAATTCAGATTCCAACGGCTCTTTCACTTTCACGATCATGTCGGCGCGCGCGAAAACTTCTTTCGCAAGATCGACAATCTCCGCGCCCGCTTTGACGTATTCTTCATTAGGATAACCGGAGCCAACGCCCGCGCTTTTTTCCACGAGCACGGAATGCTCTCGCCGAACCAATTGCTCCGCGGCCGAGGGTAGCAGCGCAACGCGTTGTTCCTGCTCCTTAATTTCCTTCGGAACGCCGATGATCATTGATCAGTGATAGGTGACCAGTGACGAGTGACAAGCTAAAACAGATCGAAGCAAATGCGACCCGGCACTAATTGAGTGACGGGTCATCCGGAGCAACCGCCAGCATCTTATACCAGGGCCCGAGACCGCGCATGATGTCGAACCAAAGTTTTGGCAAACGATCGGGTTTCAGGACGGAGCGACTGGGTTCTTGCAACAGCCATGCTTTTTGCTTGAGCTCGGCCTCAAGCTGTCCCGCCTTCCAGCCCGCGTAACCCACAAATGCGCAGATTGACGCGAGACTCTGATCTGCTTCTTCGTTCGCTTCCTTCAAGCCCACATTGTGATTGAGCTTAAGCCCTTTGCCTTTTTGCCACTCGAACGCCGCAAACATCAGTTGATTCTTCCCAACCGGTCCGCCAAGAAAGACCGGCACGTCAGCGAGGCCGTCGGGCGGCGTCTCGCTCACCAAATCGGCGACCTGTTTATCGAGCGGTCGATTGATGATCACTCCCAGCGCACCGTCGCTTGGATCGTGCGCAGAAATAAAAAGCACCGCGCGCCGAAAATTGGGGTCGAGCATGTTAGGATGAGCGACGAGCAACGAGCCGGCCAGGCTCGGTAACGTTTCGCCGTGCAGATTACGCATACAAAACTAGAACGCCCGAACCAGGTTTATGCAAGCTCCACGTACTATTGCTCTCATCGTCTCGCTGAAATGCGGCGGCGCGGCCCAAAAGATCGACCTGCTTCGCGCCAAAGGCAGCCGATTGATTCAATCAGCTGGGTCGCCCAGCTTCTTCTCTTTGTCCTCGAGTGCCGATCGCCAGTTGCGGTTGAAGGAGCTGCCCGCCGCGGCGGGTTTGGCGACAAGTTCTTTGCGAACCTGGCCGTCCTTCGCATAAGTTCACGCAAAATTTTGTTGCGACGGTCCGTAAGCTCGATTACTAGCACCGAAGTTTTCCAGGATTGTTCTGGGGGGAACAGCCGCCCTTCACGCCCATCGGGCGTGGGGGGCGGTACTTTTTTCGGGGTGAAAAGAAAACGCCCAACGTTCAACCTTCAACGCTCAATGTCGAAATCAGCAGAGTCGGGACGATTTTCGTGGCCGATCGCGTTCACGTTCCTCGGGCTCATCATCGCCGCTGTTGTCATCATCGTTTTCTTGCGTCTGGAGAGCTGGCCGGCGCGAACGACGGCGCAAGGCACGACCGAATTGGAGAGACTTGGCAGGGATTTACGGTCGGCTTTTATCGACGTCGCGCATTTGCAACCGCGCATCACGATTAATAATCGCGTTTATCTGGAACAAAGCATACCTACGAGCGAACTCGTGATTCTTTCCCGCCGAATCGAAGTGGAGCATGAGTTGTTGCACTCCTGGGCGGGCAGCTCAAAGCGCGTAAAACTTCACTGCACTTTTACGGTCAAAGCTGGCTTCGATTTGCGGCAGGACCTGGCTGTCGACATCCGTACGGATGAAATTGTCGTGCAGCTGCCGCACGCTCAATTGCTCGGCGTGGAGCAGGAACGCGTAGATGTGCTCGCTTTTGAAAATGGTTTTTGGAACCGCATTTCCGCAAACGATGTCCAAAACGAATTGTCGATCTTGCCGCAACTCGCCCGGGAGAAAGCGGCCGAAAGCAATTTGCCCTCGGAAGCCGAAGACGCATTACAGAAGCAACTCCACGAGCGCGTTCACACGCGCCAACCGCTCAGACTTGTTTTCACGAGCTCGACCAAAGCCGATTAGCGCCGCCGGACAATGGCGTGTTCTTTGTGCCTTTGCCCAACCGAGAAGGTTTCGGCGTGGGAATTGACTTGTAGGGCGGCCATTTTGGCCGCCACCATCTCGATCATGGCGCGACCGCCGCGTATTCCCGCTTGGCTGCAATGGGGCCAACGCGTCATCTATTTTGTCACATTATGTGTGAGACGTCGGAAACATTTGCTCGCTGAATCAAACATTTTTGCCGCGATTAAGCGATTCTGCTGCGACGATTCAAATTGGAACACGATAGCTGCCGTGATTATGCCCGATCACATCCACGTGATCACATCGCCAAAAATCGATCGCAACCAGCGAGTCACGCAATTCTCCGCTGGTCTAAAGCGATTCGTCCGGCGCGAGACCGCAGCTCTCTGGCAGTGGCGGCATGGTGTATTCGACCGGCCGCTGCGTCGTGAAGAATCCGCTCAGTCCAAATGGATCTACATACGTGAGAATCCGGTGCGCGTCGCATTCGTAACGCGATGGCAAGACTGGCCGTATTTTATCGGATTCGACGAGTCGGGCACTAATTTGCCGGCGGCGTAGAACGCCGCCCTACACTTCTGTGACTCCGATGCGACTCAATAATCGAGTTTTATTGGCCATGCTGCTGAGCGCTCTCGCGCTGCTATTTGCCATCTGGCTTACGCCATCCGCGGTTTCAAATGGTCTCCGCCTGTGGATCTGGTGGAGAGCACGGCAGCAAGGGCTCACAGTCAAGATCGACAAGATAGACGCGCCTTTCCTGCGTCCGGTGGTGCTGCGCGGATTTCACATGGTCAGCGCGCACGACGCGCCATTTCACATCGAGGTGAGTTCGGTACGAGCAACAGTTGGTTTGAATCTCAAAGCCATTGTGATGCACATGGGCGGGCGGGCGATTCGAACTCTCTCGACTGAAGGGTTGCGTCTGGAGATCCACCGTAGCAAGCCGGCGGGAATATCGCTGACGGAGAGCGGCTGGGCGACTTTGCAAAAGTTGCTCCCAGGCAATCTCGATTTCGGGCGCGTCGATTTGCGCGTGGAAGATGGACCCGCTGTGA
>CATPAW010000112.1 GCA_955652255.1 uncultured Chthoniobacterales bacterium
CACCGTAGGCGCGACGAGCATAAACGTAAGGACCGCCGGCCTTTGGTATCATCGTGGCAAGTTCGGCCGTATAATTTGCGTTCAGTAGAATGAAGATTCCGCCAAGCGTCCAGACCGCAAGGATCAGCCAGGTATTTCCGAGCAAGGCGGCCGTCGGACCGGGTAGACGAAAAATGCTGACCCCGATAGTTCCGCCAACAACCACCGCCAAGCCGAAACCCAGGCCGAGTATGCGCAGTAGTTTATCTCTCTGCGCTAAATGCGTTTCGGCTGCAGCGTCAATCATTTCTTTGCGTCGCTGCGCGAACGCGAACCAATCTAACGAGAAAGCGCTCGGCCTCGCTGTGGCAGCCGGAAGCGGCAGCAAGTTGCGGCACGCTAGCCAAGATCGATATTGTAAGCATAACGCTGGCGAGCCGTCGGCTGTATCGTCTGGTTAGGCTGTGCCGCACGAGCTATGGCCTAGCGTGCCCGGGGACTTATGGCCTTCCGGCGATCCAAGCCGCGAAGATGAGGCAGATGGTAATGACGCCGGAGAAGATTATCGGCACCATGAAGAAGTATTTCCAGCTCAAGAATGTGACCACGACGAAGCACGCCGCGAGGCCCCATGTCACGACTGGCAGCGCCAACAAGGACTCTTTGGGCAGGCCTCCGAGTTGCCACGACAGGACTGCGATGAAGACGAGAAGGACCGTGACGAAGAGCCCGAAGCCTGTGTAGAAGTCCCAATAGGTCCGGTTTAACCCTTGAACGTCGAAGTGCGTTGATCGCAACGCTCCGATAATCGAATCTACTCCCCAACGAGGATCAACCCGTCGGAAGCCCAGAGTATGCCCTAGCGCGAAGAAGATCAGCAGGACGGAAGCGATACGATAGAGCAGGGACGCTTTCATACGAAGATTTAGGGTTCTGCACACGATATTAGCGGCCACTTGTCCGGAACTCAAGCCAGATGCGGCGTCTTTGCCTGAGCGAAATATTCTTCCGAATCCGAGTGTGGCCCGAGATCCAACAGCGCGGTTTTGTGGTAATCAATGTTGAGCACCGCAAAGTAGTAGAACATCAAAGCACAGAGAAACAGCAGTGTGCCGATTAAAAAAGGCGCGGTTGCGAATCTTCTCTTTGAAACTGCGCTCATAAGAATGTTTCGATGCCGGCCCCTCACGCGCGCTGCCGGCTACAAAATCTTATGAAAATGGCAGCCCGAGCGCTTATCCACGTTTTATCCAATCTGCAAAACGGTGAACAGCCAGCAACTGGGGAAATTCTAAGCAGGGTTTCGCACCGCCGGTCTTTATCTCTAAGAGAATAACCCCGCGCCTTCAACAACTCATCGTGCATCTTCGCTGGGCCGAATAGGTGGGTCCAACGTTGCTCGGGATCCTGCGGTGGGTGGGCATCCTTCCACAGCGCCTTTGTTTCGTACTGGCGGTTGAGAGAAGAGACAGTTTTTCGCGCGAGCCCGGCCCTCACGCTCGCAGCGCTGGTTCACGGTGCGGCAATGCCGGGTTAATGCCGAATGCTTCGGGTGGTGGATGGAAAGTCAAGTAAACGTAGTGCCCCTACACGCGCGTGCGCGCGAGACGCCATCGAACCCACTTGTTCTACTTTTGTTCTACTTTCGCCAGTCGCAAGACAGTCCCTCGCTGACCACCTCATTTGGTCGGCAAACTCCTGATTTACCTATGAAAATCGTGAACGGCTTTTCACGACAAGTAACCAGGTAAAATCGGCGATTTCTGAATTTGAGTCCAGCGCGTCTGCCAGTCCCGCCACGCCGGCGGCGGGAAAAAGTGGAGCGGGAAAATACGGGTTCGCGCAAACCTTGCAAGCCTTCGCGCAAGATCAGCATCTTCCAAATTGTAAGGCGGCCATTCCTGGCCGCCGCATTCAAATGTGGCGTCGAAGAGCGACGCCCTACAAATTCTGCCCGATCAGATCGAGTGGCTGCAAACTTCGTGGCGGCCCAAAAATCTCTCGCAGAATAATGGCGTTGCGCAGCCCGGATGAGGATCGGAGAAGCGCGGCGATGTTTGTTTCGCTTCGGGCTGGCATGGGCGGCGTAGCGATTGCGTGCGCTTCCGCCGGCGATGTGATTGGAGCTGCCGGCTCGGGCGTTAACATGGCTTCGCGAACTTCGAAGATCGCGTCCTTGATCTTCGGTTTGAATGTTTTCACCTTTCGCGGCAGCTCTGGCGGTTTCGTTGTCAGCGGCGGAAGGGGCGAGGCGAACGGTGGCACATGCGGGAGCACGACCGGTTTTTGATAGGTCGGTCGCTGGATAACCGGGGGTGGCGGTCTTGCCCAGCCGGTTGCCCAAGCGCCTCGAGAAATTTGCGAACGCGCTCTTCGTCCGTTTCCGCTGACGCGTGAGAAATTGGCGGAGGCGTTCGCGGCGTAGATGTCGATCTTGGCTCCGATTCTTCGGAACCTTTGCTCGTTTGCCCTGCTTTGCTCGCCAGCCACCGGAACAGCAACGCGACGGCAACCAGCAAAAGGAAGAGCAAATTATCGAAATGCATTGTCCGAATCGTTACAAAGTTAAAATAGTTACATCGTTTAAACGGCTTTTCTTTGTAACTCTTTTAACTCTTGTAACGTTGTAAGGAATCACGTTGCTTCCGTCCGCGGCTTGTCGGTGCCTGCGATCGACTCCCGCATTGAAGTATCGGCCTGCACATTTTTCATGCGGTAATAATCCATGATCCCAAGATGCCCGGAGCGAAACGCGTCCGCCATCGCTTGCGGCACCTGCGCTTCCGCCTCCACGACTTTCGCGCGCATCTCTTGCGTCTTAGCGCGCATCTCCTGCTCGACCGCTACCGCCGCCGCGCGACGCACTTCCGCTTTTGCTTGCGCGACACGTTTGTCGGCATCGGCCTGCTCGCTTTGCAATTTTGCGCCGATGTTGTCGCCAACATCGACATCGGCGATGTCGATCGAAAGAATTTCAAACGCGGTGTTGCTGTCGAGCCCTTTGGCCAGCACCGCCTTTGAGATGCGGTCGGGATTTTCCAGGACATCTTTGTAAGAATCCGCCGACCCAATCGCGCTGACGATCCCTTCGCCCACGCGCGCGATGATTGTTTCCTCCGTTGCCCCGCCCACAAATCGATCGAGATGCGAGCGCACCGTCACACGCGCTTTCACTTTCGCCCCGATGCCGTCCTTGGCCACGCCGTCAATCGTTGCTCGGCCCATTGCCGGATTTGGCGCGTCGATCACCTTTGGATTGATGCTCGTGCGCACCGCTTCGAGCACGGTCTTGCCTGTCCCTTTCGTGGCCAAATCGATCGCGCAGGCGCGATTAAAATCGAGCGAGATGCCCGCTTTGTCGGCCGCGATCAACGCGAGAATGACCTGGCTGACATCGCCGCCCGCGAGATAATGGGCCTCCAGCGGATCGCTTGGAATCTCGATGCCCGCTTTGACCGCGGTGATCCGGCTATCCACAATTAATCCGACCGGCACACGCCGCAGCCGCATACCGACCATCTTACCCATGCCGACCGGCGCGTTCGCAATGCGCGCACGAAGCCAGACACCGAAAAAGTTGAAAAGGATGACCGCGAAAACAAGTCCAAAGACCGCGAGCACCGCGACGCCGACAAGATAAAGAGCATCCATAGGTGTCTCGAACCTATGCCAGTCGATGCGCGCCGGAAAGTCTAATCGGGCTGTAGCGGCGCTCTATTAGCGCCGAAACTTGCTGGAGGGACACGCGCCGTCGTGTCCCAAACTTGGGGCGCCGACGGCGCGGCGCCCTCCAAAATTCGTTGCAAATGAACTGAGAAGGCATACGCATTGCGCGTTGTGGAAAAACCTGTAGAGGCCGTTGTCCTCAGCGGCAATGAGACCAGGGTCGCCGTGATCGGCGCTTCCGGTTACATCCGGCGAAGAGTTGGTGCGCCGCTTGCTCGCGCATCATTGCCTGCCGGCGCATCGCGGTCAGGAAATCGAGGAATAAACTTTCGAACCACACGCGCAGACCATTTTCGATCAGGCCGAGAACCCAGTTGCACGTGCAGAAAGCGACCCTGGCCGAGCTCGCGCGAGGAAAAGACAGTGACTAAACGCAAATATTTGTAGCTCGGCAGGATAATTGTCCGATTTTGCAAGCCGTCAAGCGGCGAATCTGTACTCATGCTGCAAGGGCATTGCAAGGGCGTTGCGTCAAGGGTAGCAACCGGTTTTCGGACAGATTGATTTTCGCCGGACAAGTTGATACCCGTTTCGCACGGCCGAGCACGATTCGTAAGTCCCCATTCTTCAAGCTCTTTCGAGCTAATTCGACTTGATTCGACCTTCCGGCAAAATCAGACAATTATCCGACCCAGCGACACATAAAGACGCAGCGCGTGGTGCTCGGGGCGGGACTTGAACCCGCATGCCTTTCGGCATACGCCCCTCAAACGTACGTGTCTGCCATTCCACCACCCGAGCCTTTGCGCGCGGGCAAACTCTTCCGCAAACTGCTCCCTGTCGCAAGTCTCCCTTCGCTCTTACTCTTACACGTGCTCGTGCAATCCGCGTAATCCGCGGCTAAGTTTGCGGAAGATGTCGATCTTGCGAAATGATGATGGCGATGGCGATTGGATCAAGGTCGATCTGCACATTCACACGCTCGATGATCCCAAAGACGTCATCGATTATTCCGCTCACCAATTGCTCGAGCGCGCGCAAGCGCTCGGCTTCGGCGTCCTTGCGATCACACTGCACGACGCCGTGTTTAATCGACAAGAAGTTTTCGCCGACGCAGCGGCGATGGGCATTTTGCTTATTCCGGCGGCGGAAGTCCGATTATGCGGCGCGGATGTGATCGTTTTGAATGTAACTGCCGGCGAAATCGCGGCCCTCAAAAGTTTTGACGACCTGCGCCAGCTGCGTGCCCGGCGCGGGATGTCGATCTTTGCGATCGCGCCGCATCCATTTTATGTTCTTGGGGGCTCGATCGGGCCGCGTCTTTTCGAAGAAATCGATTGTTTCGACGCGATCGAGGTCTGCCATTTTCACAAGGGTCTCTTGAATCCGAATCGGCGGGCGGAAAAGGTGGCGGCGCGATTTGGCAAGCCCTTGATCGCCACTTCCGATGCGCACCGGTTGAATGCTTTCGGCCGTCATTACACCAGCATCCCGCGTCCGGCCGCACTCACGGCCGAAAAGGTTTTCGCAATATTACGCAAAGGCCGGTTGCGCCTGACGAGTCCGCCTGCTTCGATCGTCGATCTTACCAGCGCGATCTATTTCATTTTCCTCGCGCATCCGTTTCGAAAACGGCAACGGCAATCGCCTCATGGGTGCGCGGCGCCAGCGCGACCGCACGTCGGCCTTGAATCCAAATCGCAAACGTGACAAACGTGTAGGGTGATGAAAATAATCATCGCTGTCATCCTGCTTGTGCTCGCCATTGGCTTAAGCGGCTGCCAAACGTTCGCGCTAAAACAGAAAGAGAAGAAAGCTGCCCTAAGGGAGAAGACGAAAGCCCAGCCGCGTGAGGAAAATACCGATGTTGATTTTCAGGCGTTTATCGGGCGGCTGCGGAAAGCGGTCGCAGCTCATGATGTAAAAACGCTCTCGACAATGATGACGGATGATTTTGGATACCGGCTCAATCCGGAGGCTTCGGGCAACGGCGTGTTTCAATATTGGGACGGGGAGGGACTTTGGCCGGAATTGCAGGGTATTCTTTCAGAAGAATTCGTGCAGAAAGGCGCTTACATGGTCGCACCGCCGCAGTTCGCCGACGAATCGCTTAATTACGACGGCTACCGCGCGGGCGTTCGTCGTGTGAACGGGAGCTGGAAGTTCGCCTATTTCGTTAGTGGCTGAGCTGCCGGAAAGTTCACGCGCGTGAGGAAAATAAAAAACGCGCCCAAGTCGGTTGCCGATCTTGGCCTGCCGCACCGACCGCCGTTCGTTTTTGTACGTGAATTGATCGCGTGCAAGCCCGGCATTTTCGCGGAATGTGCGACAATTTTTGAAAGCGACGATCCAATGTTCGCAGGTCACTTTCCCGGTAACCCGCTCGTGCCTGGCGTGATCCTGACAGAAGCGCTCGCGCAAACGGCCGGGATCGTGGCGGCCGCGGTGTATGCGGAAAATGCGAGACCACGCTTTTTGCTCTCAGCGATTCGGGCAATGAAATTTTTTCACGCGGTCCATCCTCAGGAACGGATTGTTTTGCGCGCCGAAAAATTGGCCGAGGTCGACGATCTATTGCAATTCAAAGCGGAGGCGCTGGTCAATGGGAAACAGGTTGCTGCCGGGCAAATCGTACTAAGCATCGCACTCGACCCGGCGTCGGATTGAGACGAGGTCTCAGCGCGCGGGGGAAGGTCGCGGCAGCCGCTCCAAATCGTAAATTGCGCCCCAATCGCCAGACGCAACCAACCAGGCGGCCTTTTCCCACGGCCGCTTGCTCGTCGGGTAATTGCTTTGTTCCTCTCGCCCCCAAAATAGATAGCGAGCACGCAAGTCACGCGCGGTTTCCCGCCAGTTTCCCGCGCCTTCCATCAACTGGCGGAGCTGATTCTCCGTCCCGGCGTAATCAAAACCTTGCGTCCAAAGATGTCCTGGATATCCCATCACGACCTTCCGGCCCTGGAGTAAAAGCGGATGATTGTAGAGTGGATAGGCGGCGAAGCGGGCTTCCACCGGAATGTTTCGCGTGGCGAGTCCGACTTCATCGAGTTCCGCGCGATTCGCAAATCCAAAGCCAGTCCGTCCCGCCGCGAGGCCGCCGAACAAGCTGACAAATCCAGAGGCGAAGAGTGCGATGCAAACGGCGACGCGCGCCTCGAGAGGCCATCGCGCGATCAGATCGCTCCACAAAAATGGAAGCACGAGAAAGTAGGCCCAGATCATGAGCTTTAAGTTGTCCCATTCCCACGGCGCAAATTTAAAGAGCAGACCGGAAATAAAAATTGCAGCCGCTGGCAGGAGAAAGGCGATTTTTTCGGGCAATTTTTCATTCCAGTTGATCCCGGACTTCCAGAGGCGCCAGCAGCAGATAGCGAGCAAGCAAAGCGCGAGCGGAATGAAGATGCCGAAGTTTTTGAACCAGAACTGGAAAATCGTTGGTTGACCAAGTTCGGGATCGTGCATAACCCAACCGGGGTTCCAATCGAGCATGGATGCGGCGTGAAAATTATCGCTGATCGACCAGACGAAGAAAGTGGCTGGAACAAATGCGCCCACAATCAGGATCGCGATGTGTCGGCGCATTAGCGTGTCGCCGCAGAGAAACAAGCAGACGAGAACAGCCGAGATGGCGAGAAAAGTGTGCATATGGAACAGCGGCATCGAAGCATAAATCGAGAGCTCGGCCCAGAATGGCAGTGGTGGATGATGTCGATCTTGCCGGGTTTCTGCACCATAGAATTTGTCGCGCCAGTGCCAGAGCAGGAGCAGGCCAGCCGGAATCGCATAAAGCAGACCGCGCTGCGTCACGAACATCGCCAGCGGAATGCTTTTCCAAGCGATTGCTTTATCTCCTTGATAATCGAGGAATTTAAGAAACGTCGAGGAGCGGAGTATTTGGAAGCCGGCGATGCCGCCGTTAAAGAGAAAACCGGCCACCGCAAAGGAACCGCCCCAGCGATAAAAAGCATAAAAGGCCGCAAGCGAAGCCAGCAATCCGGTCCAAACCAAGCCTCGCGTTAGATCGACATGCAGACAGCAAAGCAGCGCATTGAACAGGTCGATGCCCGCCGGATATCTTAGTTTGCTAAAGACGTAAATCGGATTGTCCGGCCAGAGAGAAACCCCGTTCGCGAAATCTCTAATATAGGTGATATGGAGCGCGAGATCGCCGAGATTGTTCGGCGATTGGATTTTCAGTTCCTCGCTGTCGATATAAAGCAGCCAGCAAAAGGCGCGAAATGCGAAAATGGCGAAACACGCTGCCAAGATCCATTTCCATGCATCCCGATATTTAACGAAAGAAGAATGCTGCGACACGACATCGGCGCCGCCTGGCTGTTGCCATCTCGTATCGGAAAAAATGTTTGCTTCCGCTTTCGACGACTCTAAGACATCAGACTTAGAAGAATCTGAGGCTATTAGATATGCTGCAACAGCCGCGCCGAATAAAACCGAGATAGCCGCGATCGAGAAGGTCAGGCCGCCGCCAACCACTCCGAGAATCAGGCCGCAAACGGTCGAAAAGTTGACGAAAGTTACCCCGGCGGAAAGCCATTTCATCGCCACCGCACCATGTCTCTAGCCGGACGCTTTCCCTTTGAATTCGGGTCGCCGGCCGGGGAAGATATCCTTGAAAACCTTGGCATTGAAATACACTTTCGAAAGGTCCTGGTAAGCGCGAATCCGCAAGGGTTCGGTATAATATGCCTCATGTAATTTCGATTCGACGTCGGCGATTCGATCCTCCTGCACGAGGAGAAAAGCGGCATCGAGCTTCGCGGGAAGGCTCTCCTGCTCGTAATAACCGATGTGTGGAAAATCATCCAGCATCCACGGCAGCGGATAGGCGCTGGTGCGGATAATGTGCCCGGTCAGCTGATAGTAGACTGGATTTCGCCGGACGAGGGTGAACAACGGATCGGTCAATTTATAAATGTCGTTGTAAGTCTGGACATAAACGTAAGGCTCGCTGTCCGTCGTGCAGTGAAAGTAATTGAGCCAGATTGTCGATCCAAGCGAAGCGCACAATAGCGTTGCCAATATAACATATGTCGCGAGACGATATCTTAGAGGAACAATAACGAGTGCTGCTCCGAAGATGAACAAAAAAGGCCAGACGAAGCTGACGATGCACCACGGGGTTTTATACTGGACGATGCTGTAAGCAATCAGAGTCCCTACGCCGTAGATGGCGAGATAACGCAGGCTGACGTTCTTGAAGCGCTGATAGGACAAACACAAAATTAAACCGGCGAGAACGGGCCACTCATAGCGCACGATCAATGTCGATACCCAGTAATGCCAAGGCTTTTCATGGCCATGCCCCTCGTGGCCGGTGGCAAACCAGGCGGCGTAGGCTCGATAGAGACCTTTTACACCGCTCCAGTGAAAGAATGTTCCCGAATAAAAAAAGACGAGCAGCCCAATGCCGGTCACGAGGACCATTGCAAGATCGACATAATCCCAGCTCTGCCGGACTGGCCGCGCGTCCGGAGGCCGATCGAGCGCGTTAGAAATCCACAGCACCGGCACGGCAATCAGTGCGCAACCGACATGGATGACATAAGTCTCCTTCGTCAAAGTCATGCCGGCCATTCCCATGCCGACGCACCAAAGGTAATCCGGCGTTCCAAACTTCCAAAGACCGAGCAAGCCGAAAACGAACAACATTGAGAAGAGCACCAACCACACTTCGTGGATCGAGTAGCGCCCGTAGAAAACGAAACCGGGCGAGACCGCCATGGCCAGCGCCGCCAAGCGACTGACGCTTCGTCCAACGAACGGCTCGAATTTCATGGTCAGCCAAACGCAGGTGATGCTTACGAGCACGACGGGGAGACGTAACGCCCAGAGATTCCGGCCAAACAAAGTTTGCGAGAGCAGTAAAACGTAAAAGTGCAGCGGGCCATGATAATTTGTCGGATCGTATCTATAAAAGCCATTTTTAATCACTTGATCGACAAACCAACCGTTGATCCCCTCGTCGAAATGCGGTGGCTTGATCCCGAGCAGAAAAAAGCGGAGGAACGCCGCCAGCCCGATGATCATCCA